>CAZZDX010000054.1:0-13565 GCA_964653185.1 uncultured Bacteroidales bacterium | reverse complement strand
AAAAATTGTCAATATTAGCTTTTTCATTTTGTGTTCTTTTAAATTAAACATAACGATTGTGGTATGTTTAGTTGCCGATTTCAAAACCTATACCTATTCAGGTTACTACAAATATTTTTAGAAGCAAAACCCTTCAAATACCTGTTAACTCGGCAATTAAATATACCACGTGTTACCCAACGTAATTCCTTCTGTCCGTGTGTATTTTACTGCAAAGCGTTGTATTTCATTCTATTTGTTTATCATTTAACTTTTCGTTTCGTTATTTTTTTAATTATAAAAATGTTGAATGAAGGCAAATAACCATAGTTGATATAATAATAGTCCAATTCATTATCAATTAAAGAACTAATTGTACTCATATCGCCAAATTCAGAAGAAAGTTTACTTTTCGATTTGAATGTTTTAGCAAATGCTAATTCCAATCTCAATTCAAGAGTTGGATTTTTTAATTCAAATTTTCTTCCAAACAATAAACCTATATTATGTAATTTTGAATTTAAAATAAATTCATTCGTTCTGTTTTTAATTCTACTCGGAAGATAAATATTATAATAGTTTTCTATTGCATCTGTTGGCGTTTCCTCTGCATTAAGAGAATAATACGAATAGTAAGCTCCTATATAATTTTTTTTAAAATTATATTTTATAGTTGGTTGAAAAATAAACCCAAAATTAAAAGCTTCTCCAATTGTGTTTGTTAATGGTTCTTCTGTTCCAAAAAGTTTTAAAATTTCAAGGATTGTAACATCATAGGGCTTGGTTAAAATCCCGATTTGTGTGTTAAAAGAAATTTTGTTGTTAATGTCAAGTTCATAACCAATAGAATACATTAATGGAATTTGTGTTCCTAACTGAATAATTGATTTTTGAGCAAAGGTAGTATTTGCTAAAAGTATTATTATAATTGTAATTTGAAATACCGTTTTCGCCATTATTCTATTATAATTTTTCCCATTTTTGTTCCTTTATCATTTTTTACCTGAACAAAATATAAGCCTTTTGATTGTTCACTTAAATCAATAATAATTTTTTGGTTTTTTTGGTTTATCCTTTTTATTAATTGACCTTTAATATTAGTTACAATAACAGATTCAATATTCTGTCCCTCGATTGTAATTATTCCTGCAGTAGGATTAGGGAATATTTTAATATTACTATTGTTGTTAATATTTTCAACAGAAACGGGATTAACATATACCGTTACGCTATCTGTTCCTATACCACAACTATTTGTTTTTGATACATAATAGGTTGTTGTTATTGTTGGTGTTGCAATAGGATTACTACAAATAATACAACTTAAAGTAGGGTCAGATTGCCATGTAAACACACCTGTTCCGCCTGTTGCCTGTAAATATGCAGTATCTCCTAAAATAATTGTAGTATCATTTCCTGCATCAATAATTTCGGTGTTTATAGTAATTACTCTTATTGTTGTATCGCTTGTAATACTGTCACTTGCAATAAGTAGCACGTTGAAAGTTCCTGATGTATTATAAATATGAAAAGGGTCGAATAATGTAGAAAATGAACCATCGCCAAAATCCCAGCTATATTGTGTTGCATTTAAAGAAGTATTTGTGAAAAATACTGTATCGCCGTTACATGGAGATAAAGGAGTATAATAAAAATTTGCTGCAACCGCATTTGAATCTTTAACTATTATTGGAACTATTGTTGTGTCGTATTCAAAAGGAGAACAAACCGAATTAGCAACAATAAGTTGAACGAGATATGTTCCTGCATTTGTAAAAGTGTGTATTGGATTTGTTTGAACAGAAGTATTACCATCATCAAAATCCCAATTAAAAATATCTGAGTTATTACTCAGATTAGTAAATGTTACATCTGCATTTCCGCTTCCGTCAAGGTATGGAATTATTGGCATATAGGCAAAATGAGCATTTGGTTGCAAACAACGAACAGAATCAATATATGATGCTTTAGAATATGTTTCCAAATTTCCGACAATTTTGCCTTCGACAGTTAAAACAGGTATTCCGAAAGCAGTATCAAACCATTGATAAATAACATCTGTTGTTTGATTAGGAGGGGCAGGGTTTCCGCCAAAAAAAGTAGAATCGTTATGATAAATTAATGTTTTCATTTTAAGAACAGAAGAATAGGTTCCATAAGGAGTAGTTAAGCTACCCCAACCTTCAGCATAATTAACTCTTTTCCTGTAATTTTTAATAATAATATCAATTCCAATAGAATTAAAATCAGTATTGTAAGCAGAGTTTGCACTATCGGTATTCAAGTATTGTATTGGGAAATTAAAAATAGTATCAGCATTAATATAATTTGTAATCATTTTTATCGGTAATTGACCAAAACCAACTGTCATACCAACAATGCTTTTTTCAAGAACCTGTGTATTTTTCTTATAAAGAGCAGCAATATTTGATAATGATATTGGACCAATTATTAAAGTATCTTCACTTATCAGGCAAAGATTGGTTGTGTCGTTCCAAGCACTATTGCACCAAATTACACCACCTCCGCCTAATGTACAATTAATTGTCCACGTAGTTTTATATCCTGAATTATCAGGGTCTATATATTTTTGATATTTTTGTGTATTGGCACTCAAAGTATCATAATTCCAAATATGATTTGCTCCTGTTTGTTGAAAATCATAAACAGCCAATTGTGCAGTATTGGCTTTACTAACCATAAAACTGTCGTTTACAGAAGCAAAATCAGTACTATTATAAGTAATTTGAGAATGCGTTATTGTAAATAAAAAATTTACAAATAAAATTGTTAGACAAATAGTTTTCATTTTTTTCATAATTATTTATTTTTATTTAGTTAGTTAAATCATTAAGTTTCATAAGATTGTTGATGGCAATCTATCTATTTTCAATTTCAAATTTAGTATTTTTATTTTTAACTTTTCAAGATTGTTTATGCTTATTTTTTTTGTGCCAATATGAGTTTCTTTGTCGGTTATTTGCTTTTCAGTCCGATTAGTCCGAGAATGAGGGTCGGCAGAAATAACTCTTTTGGCAAACGAAGTGTCAGCCTGTGGGTTAAGTTTGCCAAATGTGTTATTTGAGCGGTGGCATTTTTCTTTATTTCTCATCATTCCTGTCATGCTATTTCGTTTCTTTTTATGTTGGGTAACGTAATGCTAAACACACCTTGAGGTGCGTTTAGCATCTATTATAGAATAAAAATAATTATTTTTTTAAAATCCTCATAAATAGTTAATTATATTTATTTACTATTCTAATATCAGATGCCTAAGACAGGTGTTTTTAGCATCCGTTATTGATTTAGAATTTTTGGGATTATGTCAAAAAATGAACCAAATTCCATTTATAAATTATTGCAAATATATATAATTTTCACAATAGAAAAAAATTACAAAGAATTTTTAATTTTGTTATTTTTCTTTTTATCTGATTTATTAAAATTCAAATTGTCAAACGGATTTTTTACTTTTCTCATTGAATCGCTGTTAAGATGTGTATAGAGCATTGTAGTTTTAATGCTTTCGTGTCCTAAAAATTCCTTAACATAAGTTACATCAATGCCTTGCTCTATCATGTGTGTTGCAATGGAATGCCGTAAAATATGAGGATATACACGTTTCTGAATAAATACCCTGTCCGCTGCTGCTTTTACAACTTTTATTACGCTTGTAGCACTGTATTTTCCTTTACTATTCCCTTTTAACAAATATTTTTTAGGTGAAAAATCCCGAATATATTCAATTACCATTTCTCTAAGATTTTCAGGTATGGATATCTGCCTGTCTTTTTTTCCTTTTCCGCCTCTTACTGTAACCACATTTCGTGAAAAATCAAATTCATTTATTTTTAAATTAAGAAGCTCTGCTCTTCTCAGTCCGAGTGAATATAACAAAGCTATTACAAGCTTATGCTTTGGGTTATCCGTTTTGTTAATCATACTAACTAATTCATTTATACTTAATATTTCGGGTAATCGCTTTTCCCTCTTAGAGCGAATGAGTGTCCCTGTAGATAATTTACGTTTTTTTAATTGCGTATAATAAAAATTCAGAACATTGATTACCTGATTTTGATAGGAAGTTGAAAATTCTAAAATATTCCTGATTTCTACCAGGTATTGTCTGATTTCTTCATCGGTAATTTCTAAAGGATACCTGTAATTGTAATATTTTATAAAGCCTAAAAAACAACCGGTATAAACTTTCCGTGTCGTTTCTTCAAAATTTACCTGTTCCATTGCCTGATTCAACTCTCTTTTGTAAATCTCAACAATTTTATATTTTTTTACTATCAAATAAATCTTTTTATTAAGCTCATGTACTTGTAAATGTTTACCTTCTTTATTTTCAAAAAGATAATTTTTTAGTCCGGTATCTTTCAAATAATCTTTTCCTATTTCTATCAGTAGATTTTTCACAGCAGTATCTTTTTCTGCTTTATTTTGAATAAATTTCTCTATTTCAACCTTCATTTTCCTGCAAATTATTTCAGAATTATATCCAAAATAAAATTTAAGCAATATCAACAGTTTTTCACCGGCTTCCTCCATTTTTTCAATATATGGTATTAATTCATCAAAATCAAGTTTTACATCTATGGGTTTTATTTCATATTTTTTTGACAAGTAAAAATAAATTTTTTCCCATCCTTTGATTTTTTCGTAATAAAATTTTATGGCGCTTATAAGGTGACGTATTTGCATCTCTGATAGCCTTTGCCTTTCTATCGTTATCTTTACATATTCATACATTTGGCTTATAGAAAGACCATCTATCTTTTCATTATGATAGATAACAAATTGTCTAAAAAAAGGAATATATGCTTCTATAGTACTCGGGCTGTAATTTTTTAACTGTAGCGAATCTTTATAATATTTTACAAGCGGGATTATTTCTTCTTTTTCCTGTTCTGTTATTATTTTGGTTTTATTCGTTTGCTTCCTTTCAGGTATCTTTTGCTCTGATTGTTTTTTATTTGTATAAATGTTTATTATAGATTTTTTTGTATCATCTTTACTTTTTGTTCCTTGCTTCTCAATAAATTTTATTTCTCCATTAAATTGTTTATTAAAAAAATTTACATAATCTTCCCTGTAAGGAATATGCCAGCATTTCATAGTTTTACTCCATTTGCAATCATGTATTTGTCTTATTTTTTTGATTAATTCCTGAGCATAATCAAAAATAAGTTTAATTCTTTTTTCTTTGCGATGGACAGAACTTTCTGTATAAATTGTTTTCATATTTTTTTATGCCAAATCGCGATTCTGATTAATGTATAGGTTTTATTGATATAAATTTATTTTAATCAATCATCAGTTACATTGGCATTTATGTCAATATCATTTAGTTAAGGCGTAACATATTGAATATCAGATTAGCACCACAATTTATTGTGGTGTATAAATGTAAATATTGTGTTTTAAAAGTCGGCTTTAAGCCGACTTCCAAAATAATTAACTAATTTAATCCACCATTCTAAAGAATGGTGCTAATCTGATATGCTCTTAACTAAATGACATTGACCTGAAGGTCGGGGTAACTGATAATTCAGTATGTCTAAAAATTAACGAACTAGTTTTAGAGCAATAATTCATATACAGTATTGATTTTTTGAATAATATATTTATAAATTCTTTACAATTATCAGTCAACAATCATTTTCCTGACTAATTGTTTCTCATCAAACTCTAAAGAATAATAATATAATCCTTTTGGAAAATCCTTTACATTAAGAATTATCTGATGTTTGCCGGCATTTGATATTTTATTAACAGAAAAAACTTTTTCACCAAGTATGTTTACTATATCAAATTTTATCTTGCCTGAATTAGGAATAATATAACTTATAGTTGTTGTGCCATTTGTCGGGTTAGGAATATTTTGTTCTAAAGCAAGTTTTCCATAATTAAGTTCATCTATTCCTACTGATATATATTCGCATGTTTCGTCATTAGTATTGTCAGCATCTCCTGATAATACAGTTCTTGCGCATATACTATATTGTGATACAGGTGACATAAATGTTTGTGTAAATGTATAGTTTGCTGAAGCATTTGGTACTAATGTTCCTGTCCATATTTCCGTAGCATGTGTCATTCCATTAATATCATATTGCACATCAATGCTTGTTAAAGTGTCTGTGCCATAATTTTTTACAGTTATTATTACTGTTGTTTCTACATTAGGAACTAATATATTAGGTTCTATTATAGCAGTTACGCCTGCATCAACAGGTGCAGGTTTTGTTGGCACATTTATACATAAAGTATCATTATAAGTATAAGTATCATTTGTTAAATTTGTATATGAACACAGAGCATAAACGCCTGAAGGAGAGATGTATGTATTTGTAAAATTATAATCCGCAGTGTCTCCGGGTGCTAATGTATCAGTATATGTTTCAGAAATAAGGTTTGCACCGTTTATGGTATAATTAACAGGAATGCTGTAAAGAGTATCTGTTCCAAAGTTTCTTATCTTTACATTTACATTTACAGAGCTTCCTGTTTGAGTAGAATCTGCCGGTTCATTTATAGCTATTATTCCTGCATCTTCAGGAATTTGAGGGTTGATAATAGCAAAATCATCAATAGAAAAACCATCATATTGAGAAGATCCGTCAGAAGTAAAGACAAATCTGAACACAACAAAAGGAGTGCCATCTAATACTGAGAGAGTATATTCTGACTTTTTCCAGCCATTTGAATTACCAGCCCAGCCACTCTGACCACTTGACGAAATAGAACTATTATACCAGTTTACTCCATTAGGATCGCCAATACTTCCCAGAGTATTCCAGCTTATACCACTACTATCAGTACTATATTCCAGACGAGTTCCATCACAACCTGATTCGGTATTATAATTTAGCCAGAACGAAAGTTGTGCATTAAAAGCATTTGAAAAGTCAAATACCTGAGTATATAATACTGCAATAGCATTAGAGGTATAAGCTGTTGAAAGATTAATATCCCATGCATTAGGTGCAGAATGTGCTCCTGTTGTTGCTCCATAATCAGGAGTGCCTAATTCCCAGTTAGTACCAGTTGTTGGATTATTATACCATGCAATAAACGATTCATTATCAAAATCATTAGAATAAGATAATGTACTGGTAAATATTCCATAATATGATTTACATAATGTATCATTTGCATGATCTCCGTCTGTATTCAGAGATGTAGTTGCACAAATTTTATATGTTGCTTCAGGAACAACAAAACTTTGTGAAAACAGTAAAGTATCAGTAGCATCAGGAGCTAATATACCAGACCAAAACTTTGAATAAAAAGGTCCGCCGTTAATATTATATTTTGTATTAAAATTATATAATGTATCAGTCCCAAAGTTTTTGATTACAACTTCAGCATTTTGATTTATTCCTGACATATATACCGGATTTGGCTGTAGAAACTGAACTATTCCTGCATCTTTCTTTGCATGTCCGTAAAATGTATTATATATTGTATCATTAAAAGTATTGCTGTCATTAGCCAAAGTGGTATAAGCATATATAATATTATTACCGGAAGGCACTGTAATATTTGGGGTAAAGAAAATAGTATCTGTATTATTTGGTGGTAAAATACCGTTCCATAATTGACTTACAGGAGCAAGTCCGTTTAATTTATATGTTACATTCATTGAAAATAGTGTATCAGTCCCAAAGTTTTTGATAATAACATTAACAGGTACTATTTCATTTTCAGGATATATGGCAGAATTAACCGGTTGTAATATGTGTGTTACACCGGCATCTTTTTGTATTTGTTCAGCAATGAAAACACTATAATCTTCTGTTTCGCCCCAAGTATATGTTCCGCATTGAGGTGCTACATCAGATTCATCCAATACAACTCTCATTCTTGTAAGTCCGGCAAGGGCAGATGTTGGGACAGTAATATTTCCTGTAACCTTAGGTTGAGAAGCGTTTAGTGTTTGGGCGCTAAACACTTTTTCATCAAAAGAATTAAACTCGCCGTCTCTATCATAGTCAATATATATATTTACCAAAGCAGAATAAAAATAAGAACCCTGTTCAATCTGACTCACGGAAACAGGATATGTATTTCCTTTAAGCATTTGCACAGGAGGCAAATCAGTAAAATCACTGTATGTATTAACAGAAGCAGGATTACTTACAACAGGTGTATCTACTCCATTATTAAGATTACTTATTGTAACATTTCCTATATCATTATCATAAATGCTCGTTGCACCGGAGGCGCAATAATTTGTTTTTTCAACTGTTGCAAAAGCAGTATCATTTTCCTGTATATTATCACCTGTTAAAGAAGTATATGATTTAAACTGATAGTCACCATAATCGGATAAATCAGCCGTAGTAATAAAATTATAAATCAATGTATCTCCATTATTAAGAGTATAACTAATCAATTCTGTAACAGGATATAAAGCATCTATAATATAGCTGACGGAATAATCAGTAACAGGATTTATTCCATAATTTTTAATTTTTACAGTAACAATCTCTGAATTAGTAAGATATGTTCCATCAACAGGAGCATTTACAGAAACAACACCTATATCTGTATTTGGAAAGTCGGTTACTACTGCTATAACAGGAATTCTGTTACTTGCACAGCCACTTCCGCAACCTAGATTCCAATTGTATAAATAATAATAATAGTTAGGGTCAAAGGTATTGCCTGTAATTGTAATTTCATTAGGAATAGTATATGGATAAGTAGCACCGGTAGTATTTCGCATCATTCCTGGATTTACTGAAAATCCAATTTTATAACCAGTGCCAACAGGAATATAAAAATTAATATCAACAGTTTCTGTTTGTCCTGATCCAACAGTTGTAATTGCTGAATAAGAATTTATTTCTGTATCACTGCTGTTTTTGACAATAATAGTGTAAGCGGCACCAGCAGCAACAGAAGGTATAATATTAACACTATTAATTGTTATCCCATTAGGATTAAGGACATCAAATATTGTAAAATGATTTGTTAAAGTTGTAGAACTTGTTGTGCCAATACTATTATCAACAGGTCCGAGATTATAAGAAACACCAGCTCTTGCTTCTACATAATAAGTTGTAGTATCATATAAAGCAGGAGTTATATAAGTAGAGCCGATTCCTATTTCACTGCCTCCTGATGGCACATCAAACCAGTATAAAGAATCTGTTGATATTGCTACAAGTGTTGCTGATGTTGCATAAGGCACAGTATCATTAAATACAACAGGGTCTTCGGGAACATAATATGAATCAACCTGTTTATAAATACTGTCATTTGTATGAATTGTATCACCGGTTAGGTTAATATAAGCAAGTATTTCATAAGTAGAATCTTCTGTTGTTACTGATAAATCAGCCAATGCAGTAAATATATAATCTAAAATATTTCCAATTAATATTGTGTCATTAACAGGTTCACTAATTACTGTTGGATTGCCTGTTATTTTATAGTTTGCTGTTAATCCGCCTATTATTGTGTCAGAGCCAAAGTTTTGAATTTTTATTGTAACAGGTTCATTAGCGAGACCACAGCCAGGAACAGGCGAATCCATAGAGACAATACCTGCTTCCTGTGCAAGTGGCTCATAGACCTGAATATTGTCAAGATAATTAGCATTTGTATTTGGATAATAAACTTTGGACTGAAAGTCAATTGTTAAATCATTTGCAGGCAAAAATTGGGCTAACTGATACTCATAAGTATTGTAACTTGTAGTTGCACCATTAGGTCGCATATCAGGTGTAATCTGGATACCATTTACAAGTATTCTAAAATTAGTATATGCATTATTATATTGATATAATTGTTTAAGGTCAAATTTTAAAATTAAGTTTAAATATCCGGAAGTATTTAAAATTAGACGTGTATTAGCATTATGACTTGGATTAACATTTGTGGACCAAACATAATCAGGAGATAAAGAATCAAGCGAAGGATATGTTATTGTCCAGTTAGATGAAGTGGAAGCATGCATTATCATTCCACCTGCTCCTGTATTAGCAGCAGAAGTGCTGTAATCAACATCTCCATCATCACCAGTATTAATACAAAAATCACTTAATGTAGAAGAAGAGTCAAGAGTATTTGTGTATGGGACAGGTAAAGGAGAATAAACATTATAATTAATAAATAGTGTATCATTAGGTGTAAAGCCATCAGATGGTAACATTGTATAGACCTTTAGATTATGATTTCCTGCTATATTATTAATATTGGTAGTAAAGTTCATTGTATCACAGCTATCTGATTGAATTGTTCCATAATATTGTTCAATAACAGGCGGATTACTATCAAGTATATAAGCTACAGACAAAGAGTCCTCAATATTTTGAGTTCCGTAATTATTAACAATAACAGATATATTATAACTGCTACCTTCAGAAATGCAGTTTGATAAGTCAGGAGATATAATTTCTGACACACCAGCATCATAAGGAGGCACAACGTTGATATTTATATCATCAATGAATGCATAATAAATAGCTGCCGGACTATGTGCATACCATGCAAAATAATAGACACCGTCTGAACTTACATTAAATGTGGCTGATGCTTGCTGATAATCTGTATTAGTAAAGGAAGACAGATTAATCAAAGTATTTGTCATAGATGCAATATCGATTGATGTTCCATATTTTAAATCTATATTTTGAGGATAAGAAGATGATTCTACTCTATAGTAAAATTTTATTTTGTAGGTTTTTGATGCTTCTAAGATAAAGCATCTTGAAAACAGCCAGTCATCTCCGTCATTAGTTGAGCCATTATAAAATCTTGCACTATTTTCGCCACTATGAGCATAAGAAGAACTTGAATAAGGAATTTCCCAGGTGCGACCATCACTATTTGCATCAATTATGGTCCAGTCAGTAAAATCTTCGTTTGGTTCAAAGCCCATTGTATAAGCGCTTAAATCAAAATCATAACCATTACCTATTATATAATTTTTAATGCTATCATTAGTATTATTTTCGTCGCCAGTCAGATTAACCCAAAATGCAAAATTATAATCACCAATACCAGATAAATCCGGCTTTGTAACAAAACTATAATCATAAAAAGAGTCGGATAAAATTGTATCATTGTAAGGTTCTGTTATAACAGTTCCTCCATTAAGTTGATAAGAAACACTAACAGAAAAAATAGTGTCTGTTCCAAAGTTTTTAATTTTTATTATAACATCTTCATTTGCAGTAAGTTCGCAACCGCTGTTTGGAGCAATAACGTTAGTAATTGCTGCATCTTTTGTATTTGGAATAAATTCATCTGCACCAATATCAGGAGTTGTAATGTCTCGTAATTCCTCGTCAATATCATCTGTAATTAAAGGAATATTAGTTGCTTTATTATTAAGTCCAATTATTATCACATGCAAATCAGTATCTGAAAAAAATGAAGGATTTATTGAAACAGAGTTACTATCTTGTGCTGAAGCGGTCTGCCATGCTGGTAAATCTGCAACATTACCTGACCAGTATCCAATATTTGTTCCATTAGTATATAAATCATTATAATCAGAAGTAATACCTGATGTTACTGAATAGTAAACAGCATATCCGCCACCATTATTTGCAAAAATATTATTTTTAACATTAATATTATTTGAGCCGGAATAAATATATAAAGCTCTGTTAGAAGTATTTGTCCCTGTAATATTTACACTATTATAATAAATATTTTGAAAAGTAGAATAATAATTATAAATTCCATAACCGGTAGAAGTTGCATTAACAGAAACAAAGTTATTTGCTATTAAGCCCTCTTGTCCTGTTATACCATCTGAATAATAAATTCTTATTCCATAACCGCCATTAGGGATAGAAATTTTGTTTTTTAAAATTTTGAGTTCATTATCACAATATGAAGCACTTATACCATAAAATGTTGTATATAAGGTGTTTGTAGTAATAACATTTGAAATAATTGTGGGTGAATTTTGGTAATACAAGTAAATTGCTGCATAATATTGATTAATAAACTGATTATTACTTATTATGGTATTATTTTCAAGAGAGCCAGATCCTGAACCATAATAATACATACCATAAGAGCCATTTTCAAAAATATTTGAGTCAAAAATATTTAAAGAATCTAATGAATTGGTGCCGCTTGTTGAATATACTAATGCAAAGTCAGAATAAGTGCTGGTAGTGGTAATTCCAACAATTTTGTTTCCCTGAAATTTATTGTTAGTTGCAATTTCATTTATATCAATAGCTCTTGCATAATCTGTTCCTGTAGCTTTTATTGTCATATTTTTGAAACAAATATAATCTGCGCCATCAAGTTTAATGGTGTAATTATCAGCAGAACCTGAAGCAGAATGAGTAATTATTACATCATTATTATTTCCTGATAATGATTGAAAAGTAATAGTATTTACAGAAGAAACTCCTGATATTTCCTGTATAATTAATTGTGTGTCATAAGTTTCGGAATTAACATTAAATACAACAGGACCGTTTATTCCACAATTATTTAATGCTTCCAGTGCATCATCAAAAGTCGGATAGTCGGCTGTGCCACCACCAATAGTATATGCTCCATTCAAAATTGAACTACAGGCATAGAAAGATCCCATTGCTGTATCATTATAATTATTCATATCAGTACTATCATTAGGATTTTCTGTCCATGCTTTGATAGTATGGCTTCCAGATGTAAATGATTTATTATCTATAGTAACAGGTGAAGAAGCAACATCCTGCTCCAAACTTCCTGTCCAGTTATATACTGTCATCAATGTATCATCAACAGTCCAGTTAACTGCTGCTTTTGTTAAAATATCTGTCCCAAAATTTTTAACAGTAACTTTTACATCAACAGGAGTGCCGGATAGAATAATTCCATTAGGTTCGGTTATCTGATATATACCTGCATCATAATCATAATCAGTACTTAGGAAAGCTATTCTAATATTAGGTCTGTTATAAGTTAATGTTCCTGTTGACGTAGGGAAACTTGCATCCTGATAGTCATATTTAGCTTGATAATCAGGGTCAGTAGAAGTATATCTAAAGTTAGGATATCCGGATGTATAACTTCCGTCTCTATTTTCCCAGTAAATCAATAAATTATCAGTACCATTAAATATAAAATTATTTTGAAGTTCAATAATATGCCAGCCCGAGCCATTGTAAGTAATATCTCCATCATAAACAAGTGTCATTGTTAATGGATCTGGTTTATCAGCAGTTGGGAAAACAGATTCCGGAATATTTTTCATATATACTTTTTGAGTAGTCATAGTATAATTTGATGGGCTATTGTCAACATAAAATGCAATAGAATCAATTTTTCCCGAGAGATTAATCTCATTTTTTTTATAAATTACTGCAGACCAGCCATAATTGTAATAACCATAAGCAGGAATATAATATTGAGTAGATGTTCCTGTGCCAATTACAGCAACATCAGGTCCTTTTTTAGTATAAAACGATTTGGATACACTGTTAGAAGAATTTTGAAAAGCAGAAGCATCAACAGCACAGATATGATACTGAATTTCATTTTGATATGAACAACCTGGAATATATTCTGTATAAGTATTTCCTGCTATGTTTGACATTCCAATAGTATCGTTAGTT
>CAZZDX010000053.1:0-13594 GCA_964653185.1 uncultured Bacteroidales bacterium | reverse complement strand
GGTTATTAAAATTAAATCCCTTTCGGGATTTTTCGTTATTGATAAAAAAAATGTTTAAAAATAATATGTTTTTTATTGAACTTTAAGAAATCTAAAATTAGAGAAAAATAGTTAAATTTTTTTAAAAATTTGATGATTTAAAATTATTACAATAATAAAGGGTGTAATTTTAACAAGAAATTTTATGAAAATTTAAGAATTCTAAGTTTATATTGACAAATAATTTAAAAAAAAATTATGGATTTACAACTAATTTGTGAGCAGGTTTGCAACATAAGTCGTGATGTAGGAGATTTTATTTATGATCAGGTTAATAAAATAAATAATGATGACATAGAGACAAAAGGCATACACGATTTTGTTACTTATGTTGATAAAACATCAGAAGAAAAAATTGTTAAAGAGCTTTCAAAAATACTTCCTAAAGCAGGATATATTGCAGAAGAGAATACTGTTTCAAAAAAAAGCAAACATTTAAACTGGATAATAGACCCTCTTGACGGGACAACAAACTTTATTCATTCACAACCTTGCTATTCTATCAGCATTGCTCTGATGCAAGATGATGAAATAATTATGGGCGTTGTTTATGAAATAAATTTACATGAATGTTTTTATGCATGGAAAGATAGTGATAGCTTTTTAAATGGTTCAAAGATAAAAGTATCTGAAAGGAAAAAATTGTCTGACTCTCTATTAGCGACAGGTTTTCCTTATTATGATTATAGTAAACTTGAACAATATATGGAATTATTGAAATATACTATAAAAAATACACACGGAATAAGACGTTTGGGCTCGGCAGCTGTTGATTTATGTTATGTTGCCTGTGGAAGATTTGAAGGATTTTATGAATATGGATTAAGACCTTGGGATGTAGCAGCCGGTAGCTTTATTGTTAAGCAAGCCCGCGGAAAAGTATGCGATTTTAATGGAAAAAACAATTACTTGTTTGGAAAAGAAATCATTGCTTCTAACAGCAACATATACAATGAATTAGTTAATATTATACAAAAATATTTTGATTAGTAAATATAATTATATAATTTTAATTTAAATAAAAAAATGAAAACTTGTACTTTTGAAACGAATAAAAAAAACTGCAATTGCACTTATTCCTGCTCAAAAAAAGGAATATGTTGCGAATGCATACAATATCACCGTAAAAGAGGCGAAATGCCGGCATGTTATTTTCCTGATAATGATGAGGCAACTTATGACAGAACAATAGATAATTTTATACAGATATATAAAGAAAAAGGTATGGGTTTTCTTGTAAACAGTTAATTGTCAGATACACAATCTGAGAAAATTATTAAATATTTTTTTTACCTTTGTAAAAAAATAAATCTTGATAAGTCAGGATATGAAATATAAACAAAATTTTATAATTAATAGTTATACGTATGAAATCTGGAATATTATTAATCATCACGATAGTTTTTTTGCAATTTCAAGCTATTTGTCAAACTATTATAGCTACTAGTCAATGTAGTACTGCTACTGCAAATCATAATCAAAGGAAGATAGTAAGAGGAAGTAATGAAAATGTTTATATAGTTTATCAGGATATATCAAATGATACTAATATTATCAATTGGATTACTTACAAAAAAATTGAAAATATTTGGGAATCTCCTGTTAAATTGTTCAATGGAAAAAATCCATCTATCGCTATCAGTATTGACAATAAACTTCATTTAGTTTATGAATCAAATGACAGTTTAAGTAGTATTATGTATGCAAGTAAATCTACTGTTGGAAATTGGTCAACACCAATTGTAATTAGTGACAGTAACAATGTAAATATAATTCCTGTAGTTGATTTGGATTCTGCTTCAACAGTACATATCGTATGGATAGAAAAAAATACTAATAATGATAAAGTCAAATATTTGAATATTACCGGAGATACAATCGGAGATGTCAAAGTTTTATATACTGATACAATTATTTCAGATGTAACGATTGCAACTAATTTACAGTATGCTGATAATGATATATTTGTAGCTTATTCTCTGGAAACCACAAATAAGATTCATTTTCTCTATTCAAAAGACAATGGTGAAAATTGGAATATTTTTGATAATTATACAGGTTCTTATCCTTGTATTTCTGTTGGCTTTCATCCATATCCATTTGAGGATGAATATAATTATTCACAACCTAAATTATTGTATTTGGATTCAGATAAAAATGCCGTTTTGATAGAGTATTGTGATACATCTTCATTATCAACCGATTATATACAGGAGGATTCTGTAAGCTCAATTGTTGTTAATACGCCTGTTTCTAATATATATATTGATGATGCAGTTTTGCCTTCTTTTGGTTTTGGTTTTTTATATATACAAAATGGTATTTTATTTCAGGCCTTTTATTCTTCTGTTTTTTCGTATGTAAATTTAGATATTATTGATAGCATAACTGACAGCCCAATTTATCCAAGTATTGCCTATAAGCAATTTAGAATGGCTTTAGTTGATTATATCTGGATGGAGAATAATGGTTCTGAATATGAAATATATTATAATCAATCAAATAAAATGTTACTTGCTGTTGAACCTGAAGACAATGTTAATGAAGAACCTTTAACTGCATATCCGAATCCGTTTAGTTCAAATATAACTATTAGTATTAGCTTAAAAAATAGTAATATTCAACATGATGTATGGATTTTTAATACAGAAGGAAAACCAATTAAAAAACTTAAATGCAATAGCAAAAAAAAGAATTTAGTTTATACTTACGAATGGGATGGAAAGGATTCGCATGGTAATATAATGCCTGCTGGTTCATATATTGTTCGTACTATATGTGACAAGAAAATTATTAATAGAATAATATTATTTATACATTAAACAGGGCTTACTGAAAAATAGTTTTCCTGTCAAGGTAAGAATGAATTTTAGAATATATGTTTAACATTTTTTCTGTCTGAGGAACTGTTTTAAAGATTTTTTCAATATAATGTCTTTGTTTAATAATTTGAAATGTCTTTGTAAAGTTAACATCATAAACCCATCCCATTTGTAATAATTTAAAGTCATTTAAAGTTTTAATATCATCTGTTTTTGCAATCTTTTCTGCTAACAGAGCATCACAAACTTTATCAGATATATCAGGAATATCAGGCAAATCAAGTTCAACAGCTTTATTTTTTGTTCTGTCTTTTCTATAATAATACTCAATTACCACTCTCCATATATCCAGTTTATCAGCATCGCGTAATAATTTGGAAAAAAACAAGCATTTATCTGTCTCTTTTTCAGAAAGATATGCTTGATTATGATAAGATATAACTTTTATTATCAAATCACAAACTGCATCATCTTTAATAAACTGATTTAAAACACCTGTCTTTTTTAATATTTTGACACCCAGTAAAGCATGATTTTCAGATTTGGCATCAGAAAACGTATTATAACGAGCATATTGTTCAAAACGTCCTATATCATGAAAAAGTGCCATTATTTTTGCTAAATAAAGGTCTTGTTTTGTTAAATTTAAACTCTTACCAATATTTAATATCTCTTTGCATACAAGTTTTGTATGCTCTGCCTTTAAGTATATATTCTTTTGATATTCAGGATTTGCAGAATGAAATTTATTAACATAATTATCAAACCACGTTTTTAACAACAACAACTTTTCATCATCAATCATATCAATATTTTTATTATTATTGAATAAATATAACAATCAGTCAAAATCCTGACAAGTTTTGGCAATATTATAAAATATTTTTAACTATATAATTTGCGGTTATTTTATAAAAACAGGATGACATTTAAAATTATTTCTTATTTTTGTTCGTTTTTGGTGGATAATCAAATCCCCTTAACAACGGTTTTCCCGTAACTGCGAAACATCAGTTAAATAAAAAAATTTAAAAAATGAAAATATATTCATCTTTTATAAACAAAACATCTAAAAAATTTGCAGTATTAATTGACCCTGATAAAGTAAATTCAGAGAATCTTACAGAAATAGTTACAGTTGCTCAAAATTCTTTTGTTGATTATATTTTTGTTGGTGGCAGTTTATTAACTAATAATAATTTAGAAGTTTGTATAAAAATCATTAAAAATAACTGTTCAATTCCTGTAGTATTATTTCCCGGTAATACGATGCAAATTAGTGATAAGGCAGATGCTATACTTTTTCTTTCTTTAATTTCGGGCAGGAATGCAGAGATGCTTATTGGCAAGCATGTTATTGCTGCTCCTTATCTCAAAAAATCTTTGTTAGAGATTATTCCTACCGGTTATATGCTTATTGATAGTGGAAAGTCAACTTCTGTTTCTTATATGAGTAATTCAATACCTATTCCTGCTGACAAAGAAGATATTGCTTTATGCACAGCAATGGCAGGTGAGATGTTAGGACTAAAACTTATTTATATGGATGGAGGTAGTGGAGCAGATAAATCCATTAAAGAATCAATGATTTATAACGTAAAGCAAAATATATCAGTCCCTTTAATTATAGGAGGAGGCATAAGAACTCCTGATATAGCTGTCAGGACTTGCAAAGCAGGAGCCGATATCATTGTTGTTGGAAGTGCTGTTGAAAAAAATATAAATTTGATTTCTGCTATCTCTGACGCTGTGCATATATTATAATATTAAGGTTACTTCTATTAATTCATTCGCATCAAGATTTTTGTCTGTTTTTTTTTAGATGCCAGTCGGTTTTTCTGCTGGGTCAGGAAATCTGAAATTAATCAATCATAAGACAACCTTATTTTTTTATTTGTCAGTATCGGCTTAATAAATTCCTTCCATTTCGGACTATTCCAAGTACCTATTTTTATATGAGTTTTATAATATTTTTGTGGAATAGGATGTGTGCCGACAACGACTTTTAATCTATATTTTTCTTTAATAAATTTACAAAAATGTTCTATATACGGACATGGCGGATAACCTACAATAAAACCCGTTGCAAGATGAATTATCTGTACTCCATTTTTTATCATTTCTTCAGGTGAATACTCAATATTTCCACCGGGACAACCTCCGCATGTTGTATATCCGACAAGTTCTATTTCATCATTTTTACTATAAATATCAAAAGCACCCTCTCTTTTTTGAATAGCACGAAAACACTTGCCTCCTGCACAATTACGATAACGGTCGCAAATAATAATTCCAATTTTAATTTTGTTATTCATTTTATTTATAAATTTGTATCATCCTTTCCAGTTATTTCATTATCATTAATAGCAACAGCATTGACATTGAACTTATGAATAGTCCTTTTATCCTTAACTGTTCACAATGTTAATTAAAAAGTTTTTGTCTGTTGTGCTTGGGGCTTGTGATTGTGTTTAGTTACTAATACTTTTAAATTCGTTTATTGGAAAAATACAAAGAAGAAAGCTCTAAAAACAAAAAACATTGAAAATTTAAAACTAACTATTTATCCCGTTGTATAATAATTCTACGGGATTTAAAATCATGTGAACGGTTACTTCTATTCTTTATTTATTTTATTATATTTTCCAGAGTTTGAAGGGTCAAGTTCTTTAAGGATTTTTACAACTTTTGTTTTTTCCATTGGTGAAGATTCTGAGAATATATTTACTAATTCATCTGTCTTTGCAGTAAAGAATATTTGTTTTATAAATAGTCCCGGTTTTTCTCTGTTAACTTTTTGGAACAATTCTAATCCTTTTATTATTTCGCCTCTGGCATTAGGTTGATTATTGGTCATAACATCTAATCCTTTTCTATGATACAGATAAATGCAATTCCTTACACTGTTATATGACTGATTGAGAAGATTTTCCACGAGCCAGTATCTGTTTTTTTTATTTTCAAAAGCTTTCCATCCTTTATCCGGTGAACTTTGTGCATTGTTTACTATAGTTTGTGCTTTTTCATAAAAAGTGGTTCCTCCATACAAAGAAAAAGAGTCAAAGTCAAGACCAATAACTATATAAGTATAGTAAGCAAGGACAGATGCCAGATTTGAAGTATAAGATGATTCGATAAATTTTAATGGTTGGTTTTCTTCATATTGAAAAGTAAAATCTTTGTCAATAAAATTGAACATAACAGAGTTATATGAGCTGTTGAACACAGGTCTTCTTGACTGAATCTGAATAGTAGCTTTAAATTGTTGGGTAGAGATTCTTTCAGAGATATTAATTAAGATGCTACATTCAATTTTTTCTTCAATGGCAAATTTATAATTTGTCCATTTTTTTTCATTCATAAATTCACGTATAGAAGTTCTAAGTGTCTCATATATTTTTTTGTCACTGCTTTGAATCTGTGGAGTAGTAACTTGAACATTACATTTCAATTCCTGAGCATAGGTTTGAATTGACAATAATGTTAGTAATATAATAAAAAGTTTACGCATATAATTATGTATAAAATATTAAAAAATTAGTTTTAAGTTTAAATATTGAACTTGAAATTTTAACAGATACACAATATTATAAACTTATATAAAATGAAATTATTATATACAGATAATAGACATCTTTACTGATTAATTTTTATAATATTTCAACTATTTTATCAGCAATATCTTTTGCCACTTCTGTTTTGGGCTTTAAGACGTAATGATTTATATCTCCGTATTTATCAATTATAGTTATCTTATTGGTTTTATGTTTAAATCCGGCGTTTTTATCTTTTAAAGAATTAAGAACGATAAAGTCCAGATTTTTATTTTTTAATTTTGTTTTGGCATTTTCAATTTCATTGTTTGTTTCTAGAGCAAAGCCAATCAATATTTGATTTTTCTTTTTATTTTTACCTAATTCTGATAAAATATCTTTTGTTGGTTTTAAAGTTAAAGTAATGTTGGATTTGTGTTTTTTTATTTTATTTTTTTCTGTTTTTTCTAATGTATAATCTGCGACAGCAGCCGCCATTATAGTAATATCTGAATTAAGGAAGTTTTTAATACATGCATCATACATATCTTCAGAAGATATTACATCTATTCTGTCAATATTTGGGTGGTTTATTTTCAGATTAACAGGTCCTGATATTAGTTTTACATAAGCGCCTCTGCCGGCTAATTCTTCTGCTATTGAAAATCCCATAAGTCCTGTTGAATAATTGCCAATAAAACGGACAGGGTCTATGTTTTCATAAGTTGGACCCGCAGATATCAGAACATTTTTATTTTTAAACTGTTTTTCTTTTAAGGTCATTAGCAATAAATTTTACAATATTTTCAGGTTCTTCCATTCGTCCTATACCGGATAAACCATTTGCCAGTTCTCCTTTTTGTGGAGATATAAGAATATTTCCAAAAGATTGCAATGTTTTTATATTTTTTTGTGTGGATGGATGATTATACATATTTTTATTCATAGCAGGAGCAATATATACAGGACAATCAGCAGCAAGATAAGTAGCTAATAATAAATTATCAGTGATTCCATTAGCCATTTTCCCTAATGTGTTAGCAGAAAGAGGAGCAATAATCATCATATCAGCCCAGTTTCCCATATCTACATGGCTATTTCGTGTGCCATTATTATTATGACTAAAAAAATCGCATAAAACAGGTCTTTTTGATAGTGTAGCAAGAGTATGGTCACTGACAAGATTTTTAGCATTATTTGTCATTATAACCTGAACATCAGCACCTTTTTTAATAAGTAAACGGACAAGATAAGGTATTTTATATGCAGCAATGCTAGCTGTGATGCCAAGTATAATTTTTTTGTTTTTTAACATTTATAAGGTTTGAGGTTTTTAAATTAAGAAAATACTTTTTTAATAGATATATCCGCCTTATACATGACAAATATAATAGAATTATATTATGTTGACATTTTATATTTTTCTAATTTTACTTGTTATTATTCAAACATTTTAAATTGTTTTATTTTTTTTTCTTGATTATTATATTCTATGAATAATTTATTTCTATTATTTTTAAATTTACCTGTATTTTCACCATTTTTTTTTCGTTCTTTAAAAGTTTTATTTACAATATGTTTTTGTAGTTCTTCATCAATTATATTTTTTTCTAATATTGCATTTTCAATTCTATATTTAGATGCACTTATGTATTCTTCAGAAATATCAATTCCTATAAAATTTTTATCTAACAATTTAGCTGCGACAAGCGTTGTTCCGCTACCACAGTATGGATCTAATATAATTCCATCTATATTATTTAATATTGAGGTTATTATTCTTGTTGGTAAAATGAGAGGAAAAGGTGCAGGATGTTCATTATTCCTTTCAGGTGGGAATCGCCAAATAGATGTTAATAGAGCATGCTTAGATTCTAATTCTTTTCCTATTTTATTATTATTAATAGGCTTGTATAACCAATAAATTCTTTCTTCAACTTGCCAAAATCTCCAACCTCGTATATTTGCTGCTATCATTCTATTCCATATAATCTCTTGACGTATAGTCCATTTTGTTTTTTGTAACCACTCCATCGGATGTATCATTCTGCCTTTTTCCCAACGAATTTTATGATTATAAAAAAAAGCACCTCCATCTTTTGTTACCCTGAATATTTCATTCAGAACTTCAATTTGATTGTCTTGATAATCTTCTTCGGTTTTAATATCTCTTATTGAATCGTATTTTACATTTTTTACTAACCAGCCCTTATGCTTTTCTTGTTTATTATATGGTGGTGAGGTAATACTTAAATCTATTATATTGTTCTCTATTTTTTTTATTTCTGTTAAAGTATCCCCTTGAATAACCTTATTTATTATATTATTATTCATTATGATGCTGAATTTAATAAAATTTCAAAGAATTTTTTATTTATGTAATCTTTATAATTATCTAATTCACCCTTTTTTAATAAATAAACAATTCTTAAATTATTTGTTTCTACAAAATTTGAATAATTAAAATAAGCACTTCTTAAGTATTGTCCTGAAATATCTCCTTTTATGAATCTTTTATTTAATTGTTGTCTTAATTTATAAACAAAAGGTTTATTGTTAAAAGGAAATTCTAAAATATAGATTAGTTTACCATCAACAAAACCGCTAATCAACATATTTGGATTTTCTTTAATATCTCTTTCTAATCTTCCAAAAGTATAATCTGTAAAATTGCCATTTCCGTTTAATTTTGATGGAATAGATTTTCTTTTTCCTTGCTTATATTTTTTCAACTGCTCTGTGTCGTAATTTTTAGGTTTGGCTTCACATTTTATAGTTTTCCCTTTTGAGATACTAGTTTGTTTATATCCATTGTAACCGATTTTCCCTTCTAAATGGTTATAGCCAGAAAGAGATACTGTAATAAATTCTCGTAAAGTAGAGGAGTTTTTATCATTTATATAAGTCGTGAGTAAATCAATTAAAACTGAAATTAAATTGTTTTTTGATTTGTCTAATAACAATTCATTTAATTCTTTATGCGATCTTGTAGCATAATAAGTAACTATTTGTGCCAAATCTTGATTCATTTTTTTTTAATAAAAAATACTTGCATTTAACAATTTAACCATTCCATCTGTTTAATCCGTTGGATTTACATCATAGAGTTTTTATATTTTACTTTGCTTCTTCTTTTGATGGATTTCTGTAATATACTTATCATCTAAAAATTCGTGTATAGCAATCAAAGTAGGTTTTGGTAAACGTTCATAATATTTAGCAATTTCTATTTGTTCTTTATTTTCAAATATTTCGCTAATACTGTCATCTGTTGTAGCAAATTCATTGAGTTTATCATCTAATTCTTTTTTCATTTCTTCTGCTATTTGATTTGATCTTTTTGATATTATAGCAACAGATTCATAGATATTTTTTGTATCTTTTTCAAATTCTTTTATTTTTCGTGTTGTTACACTACTTTCAATTTTAATCTTTTTATAGTCCATATATTTTTTATGAGTTATGAGTTTTAAATTTATTAATTTCTTTTAAAGAGTTATTATAAATAGATTCTGCTTCTTTTTTAAAAGAGCTTATAGGGAATACAGATATAAAAGTATTATATGCTTTAACTGTGCTATTATATCTTTCTTGCCTTTTTGATTCAATACTGTTAGAAGCATACAGATAATTTGCTTTTAAGATGTAAAAAAGACCTTTTTCTTTATTTTTAGTATCAGGAAAATCTTTTAATAAATTGTTAAATGAATATATAGCAGCTTTATAGTTTTCTGTTTTAAAATACAATTTTGCTATTTGATAATTTTTTGTCTCAAGTTTTAATCTTAATTTGTCAATCAAATCATTACATTCAGGAATACGTTTACTTTTAGGGTATTTATCTATAAATAGTTGTAATTGTTTTACTGCCTGATATGTGTCTGTCTGGTCTAAATTATAATCAGGCGAATCAAGGTAAACACAATAAGCACTCATAAAGAGACATTCTTCGGTTTTATCGCTTTTAGGAAAAGTTAAAGCATAATTTCTAAAATGATAACTTGCAAGCATATAATTACCTTCACCATAGTAACTATAAGCATAATAATAATAAATTTTTTTGGCTTTTTCAGTGCCTCTGTAAACAGGCATTAATTGGTCAAATAGCTGTAATGCTCTGTAATAATCTCCGTCTTCATAATATTTAATTGATTTTTCATACTTATCAGTATTATCTGTGCTTTTTAATAGCTTTTGATATTTGCTACTACAAGCAGAAAAAAGAATTATTAATAATATCCAGACAATAGATTTTTTTAACATTTTGCAAAAGTATAATATTTTATTGAATTAAAAGAACTTATATGTTTTTTTGTAACTAGGCAGATTAAACTTATCATAAAAAAAAAGAGTAAATAATTTTCGTAACCGTTCACAACTAAAAATTATATCCATCAACTAACGGCTTAAATGATTGAAATTAAATTGACCTAATTTCTAATTAACCTAATTGACCTAAAAAATTACCAATACACAATGACAAATAAACCAAATAATGCTCAATGCCAAAACTTTACATTAGAAATTGGAGATTGGGATTTGATTAGGTTAATTAGGTCAATTAGAGCAATTAGAAATTCTTAACAATATAATATACCACAAAATATTGTTTACAAAAAATAAGGTGTGAATGGTTACTAATTTTCTATGATAAAATCTAATCAACAATTATTTTTAAAATTTTTATACTATTATTTGTTTGTAATTTCATCAAATATATTCCGGCATCAAGTTTTTTACCTGAATTATCTGTTACTGACCAATTAAACTGATAAATTCCTATATCCATATTTTTATCTATAAGTAAGCTCACCAATTGCCCGTTAATATTATAAACAGAGAGTTTTACATCTGAACTTTCAGAAAGATTAAATATAACAATACTGTTATTTGTTACAGGATTGGGATATATTTGTAATGTTTTATTTTCTGTTTTATCTATTTGCGATATTCCTAAGTTAAAATCTTTTAGAAGTCCATTTCTTAAATTATTACCTTTATATCCGTTAAATAAAATTTTGCTTTTATCAAATGGTACGCCTAAATTATATGCACTTAAAAATATTGAATCGTTATCTGTAAATTGCGTATATGACAGAGTTGATAGGTCAAGCATTCCATCATTATTTATATCTCCAAGCAATGCTGAACTTAAAAAAGTTAATCCACGAGTACGTAATGGAAAACCTGATAATTCTCCACTTCCATCCAATGAATAAGCATGAATATATCCATTATAAAGGCTATCTGCTATATTACTTGTAAAAATAATATCCATTATCCCATCATTATTTATATCTGCCACTGAGATAACACCTTCACAACCTCCATATTTTTTAATGGGAAATCCTGGTAATGATGTGCCTTGTGGAGTAAACCCATAAATTACATTTAGTGGTATGCCATCATAATCCACATTTGGATGACCAACATAAATTTCATATTTACCATCATTGTCAGAATCAACAACTGTTGGAGGAGAATATCTCCAACCTTCTGATACTATTGGCCAGCCATTCATATATGTACCATTTGATTTTACAACATAATAGTCAGACGAATCACCATGACGGCTACCTATAATATCTAATTTTTCATCTCCGTCAATATCTGCCAGTATTGGCGACTGATATGAAAGCTTTTTGTTCGTATCAGCCAAAGGGAAACCATTCATGACATTACCGTCTATACTTATTGCATACAATGCAGCGGAAATACTACATACTATATCAATAGTACCATTTGCATCTATATCACCTATAGAAGGAGTAAATGCTAATGGTCCAGGAAATTCAACAGGCCAGTTATCATTTAAAGGATTTCCATCAATTTTAATTACATGCAAAAAATTTGAAGTTGATGTTACTCTTTCGCATGTTACTATTTCCATAAAGCCATCATTATCAATATCAGATATTGCAGGCGCATTAAACATCCAGTGTTCGTTAAAATTTTTTGGCCATCCTGCTAAATCATTTCCCTGACTATCTAATAAATAAACTCTTCCCGCATAAGGCATGCCTCCGGTATTTACAACAATCTCTAAATTACCATCCTGATTCATATCAGCAATACTTGGAGGATAAATAATAGTTCCACTAACTTCTTTTGACCACAATATTTCACCATTTCCTTTAACAGCAAAAAGTTTATTATAAGCACCAAATATAATTTCTTGTGCACTATCTCCATCTATGTCTGCAATTGCAGCTCCTCTAAAATTTTTAAATGACGGATCCGCAGGCTCCCCAATTGGAAAACCCGGAAGCATCTCATAAGAATTAGTCATCTCTTTATTACTTACAGGCAATAAAATATTTTCAATTTTAATACTTCCTTCTTTATCCAAACTTGCTTTTTTTCCATTAAAAGTTTGACCATTAGTATTTACAGAAATAAATACTAATACAAATACAATTAATTCTAATAGTAATTTTTTTTTCATTTTATTTAAATTTTAAATATTAATAATAAATTTATCTAAAACAGATACCTGAATAGTAACATTTTTTTTTATTCTCTAAACGTTCAGATTTCTTTTTTGAATTTGAATTTAGTTTCTTCACCTTTTACTAATCGTCTTATATTTTTTCTGTGTGTTATTAAAACAAATACAGCAGTTGCTATTGAAAAAATTATTAACCAGTGATTTGATTTGGAATTAAATATAAATATTACAATAAAAGGAAATGCTATTGCTGATATTACAGAACTTAATGATATATATTTTGTTATTATGAAAATTATTATAAATATACCAATAATAACAATAATAGCATAAGGATATAAAGCAATAGCAATACCTAAAAGTGTTGCAACTCCTTTACCACCTTTAAATCCAACATAAACAGGAAATATATGTCCAATTAATGCAGATATTGCCAATATAATTTGAAAATCAATAAAAGCATCAGTATTAGGAACAAAATTGTTTTTTATAAAAAAAACCTTATTTTTAATAGGAATTATATTTTCAATTATTGGCTGGTCTTTTATTAGTAATTCTTTAATAAGATATGGATTGTTTGGAAACTTCAAAACATTTTTAGTTTATTTTGGACTTCTTATTCTTTCTATTTTATTCGGAGTTCTTTCAATAAGAAAAAATAAACTTTGGCAAGGAATTATCGGATTAATTTGTTCCATAGTTTATACTTTTATTGCAATAGTTGCCTCTTTATTTACTGTGGTAGTATTTCA
>CAZZDX010000052.1:0-13712 GCA_964653185.1 uncultured Bacteroidales bacterium | reverse complement strand
ATTTAAAATTTAGTCGGTCAGTAGTGAAAAAATTTATAAAAAAATATGAATTACAAAAAAAATTATTATCTTTGTAAAATCAAACTCTATTATTTTTAACCAATAAAAAATATTAATATGAAAAACTTAAACTTTTACTCTGTTTTATTAACTCTTTGCCTTTTATTTGGTCTTAATAACAATGCAAATGCTCAGATAAGTCAGGGAGGAATTCCGCCAAGTTTTAAAGAAAAATCCATATCAAATAATTATGAGCTTAGAGAATTGTCTAAGCCGGATATGAAAAAAATTGCAGAACAAGATAAACAAAATGCCAAAAATGGTGTGCTTTACAAAATAGGAAGATCTATCTCTGTAAATTTGAATATAAAAAATTCAGGAACATGGACAGATTTACCTGATGGCAATGGCAGAGTTTGGATGTTAAAAATTAAATCAAAAGATGCTTTGGCATTAGGAGTATATTATAATAATTTTTATTTACCCAAAGGAGGAAAATTATTTTTATATAATAAAGATAAGACACAGGTAATAGGAGCATTTACAGAACAAAATAACAAAAAAAATGGCTTGTTTGCTACTGAATTAATACAGGGCGAAACAGTTACCCTTGAATATTTTGAGCCAAAAAAAGTATTAGATAAAGCAATTATTAACATTTCAGAAATCGCATACATATATAGAGATGTTCATTTCTTATTTAAAAATGGCGAAAAAGATTTTGGCGAATCTGATAATTGTGAAGTGAATATTAATTGCTCCCCAGAAGGTAGCAATTGGCAGGATGAAAAAAAAGGCGTTGCCAGAATACTTATAAAAGCAGGATTTTCTTATGGCTGGTGTAGTGGCTCACTTGTTAATAACACCAATCAGGATTTGACTCCATATTTCTTAACAGCAGACCATTGTGGCGAAGGTGCCAGTTCGTCAGACCTTAATCTATGGACTTTTTATTTTAATTATGAAGGATCTGCATGTTCTAATCCCAGTTCAGAACCTTCTTCTAATAGTATAGTTGGTGGTACATTAAAAGCTCATGGTGGAGATGGTGGCAGCACTGGCTCTGACTTTTTTCTTCTTGAACTTAGTAGTTCTCCATCAGGCGCATACTATAATGGCTGGAATAATGTTAATTCTGCCAGTTCAAATGGTGTATCTATTCATCATCCTTATGGTGATATAAAAAAAATATCAACATACACATCTTCTTTGGTCTCATCTCAATGGAATGGTAATGGATTACAATCACACTGGAAAGTTAATTGGGCTGCTACAACAAATGGTCACGGCGTAACAGAAGGCGGTTCATCAGGTTCTTCTATCTTTGATAATAATGGCAGAATTGTTGGGACTTTAACAGGAGGATCTTCTAGTTGTTCTGCTCCAACTTCCCCTGACTATTATGGAAAATTTTCATACCACTGGATATCTAATGGCTCTACTGCCGCAGAACAACTTAAACCATGGTTAGACCCTACCAGCACAGGAGCTACAACTTTAGACGGCACTTATACCGGAGGAGTAGTTCCTCTTACAGCAGCATTTATTGGAACACCAACATCCGGCTCAGCTCCTTTAAGTGTTCAGTTTACAGACCAATCATCAGGAAGTCCGACATCATGGTCTTGGACCTTTGGTGACGGAGGCACCTCTACAATTAAAAATCCAAATCATATATATAATTCAAATGGAATTTATACTGTATCACTTACTGTTAGCGATGGCTCTAATAATGACAATGAAACAAAAACAGGTTATATAACTGTATCTTCGGGAGGCACCCCAGATGCTTTTACATTAGATTTTGAATCCTGTGCTGACTTTGCCCTCACTTTTGACCCATGGACAGTAAATGATGTTGACGGAAGTACAACTTATGGCATTACAGATGTTACATTCACTCATCAAAATGAGGCAATGGCTTTTATTGCCTTTAATCCATCACAAACCAGCCCTTCTATGACATCAAGCATGACAGCTCATGGCGGTAGCAGATTGGGAGCATCTTTTGCTGCTACAACACCTCCTAATAATGACTGGCTAATATCTTCAAAAGTTCAATTAGGAACAAATTCCTCAATATCATTCTGGGTAAAATCATATACTGATACATATGGTTTGGAAAGATATAATGTAGCTGTTTCAACAACAAATAATAATCCGTCAAGCTTTACTGTTATATCCGGCTCTCCTTATCAGGAAGCTCCTGTTGCCGCATGGACACAGAAGACATTTTCTCTTTCTGCCTATAATAACCAACAAGTATATATAGCAATTCAATGCGTTTCAAACGATGCCTTTATATTTCTGATTGATGATATTAGTATTAATACTAGTTCTGTTGTAAATGAAAACTCTATAAAAGACAATCCTATTTCCATTTATCCTAATCCTGCCAATGATATTATAAATATAGATTTTGGTAATAATACGGTAAAAGATACAAAAATTAAAATATATAATACTATAGGAGAAATGGTGTATTCATCTGATAACATAAAATCAAAGAACATACAAATTGATATGTCAAATAATACAAAAGGCATTTATTTTATAAAAATACAAACACCTGATAATAATATTATCAGTAAAATATCTTTAATAAAATAATTTGTAACTATTCACCCAATAGGAAATATCCAACGGGGTAAAGGTATCAGGCAATTGTATAATTAAAGGGGACTTCAGCGTGAGCTCAGCCGAACGCTCAACACAAGTGGTTCTGCCATCATTTAGTTATTATTATATTTTTTAAAATTCCATATTTGCATACAAAATTATTTCTCATCATTAAAAAAAATCATAAAAATTTGTTTTTAATAAAAAAGAAAACACTACATTTGCAGTCCGTTTTTTATTAAAAATAATAAAGCAAATATGTATCTAACAACAATAAAAAAGAAAAATTTATTTAAGGACTATGGTAAATCAGAATTTGATACCGGTTCTTCAGAAGGGCAAATAGCATTATTTTCATACAGAATTAAGCATCTTACAGAGCATTTAAAAATTAATAAAAAAGATAAAAACACACAACATTCTTTAATATTACTTGTAAGCAAAAGAAGAAAATTGCTTAATTATTTAAAGAAAACTGAGATAGAGAGGTATAGGACTATTATTAAAAAGTTGAAACTTAGAAAATAATTATTGTTTAATAAATTTTTTAAAGGCAATTATTTTAATTGCCTTTTTTATATATAATTATATACTTAAAGGTACTAAATGATTTACAATTTACTAAGTTGAAATATTAAAACAATCCTGATACAATCAGGCATCAGTCAGATGCCTGACTAAACAATATAATGATAATCCTGATAGCAAATCTATATTATTTTTCGTTATACGACAACCAATTAATATTAATGCTCAATCAGGCGATTACTGATAAATTTTTTACAAAATCCAATATATAATATTATGTCAAAAATAGGTATTACAAAAATTTTTAATTTAGAAGATGGCAGAAAAATTTCTATAGAAACAGGTAGGTTAGCTAAGCAAGCTGATGGTTCTGCACTTGTTACTATGGGCGATACAATGTTACTTGCTACTATTGTTGCTAATAAGCAAGCTGATAAAGAAGTTGGTTTTTTACCACTTTCTGTTGATTATAAAGAAAAATATGCTTCTCTTGGCAGGTTTCCAGGTGGTTTTTTTAAGAGAGAAGCCAGACCATCTGACTATGAAGTACTGATATCACGACTTGTTGACAGAGCTTTACGGCCATTATTTCCGGATAATTTTCATGCTCAAATTCAGGTGCAAATACAATTAATATCAGGAGAAGAAGATGTTGCTCCTGATGTATTGGCTGCTTTAGCAGCATCCTCAGCTATATCTGTCTCTGATATACCTTTTAATGGTCCTATATCAGAAGTTAGAGTTGCTAAAATTAATGGAGAATTTGTTATAAATCCTAATATTTCTGAAACAGAAAAAGCAGATTTAAATATTATAGTAGCTGCTTCTATGGATAATATATTAATGGTAGAAGGTGAAATGAAAGAAGTTCAGGAAACAGATATTATTGAAGCAATTAAAGTCGCTCATAAAGCTATTAAGGTTCAGTGTAAAATACAGATAGAATTAGCTGAAGCTGTAGGAAAAATAAAAAGAGAGTATTGTCATGAAAATAATGATATAGAGTTAAAAGAAATTATAGAAAAATCTACATACGATAAATGTTATGATGTTGCAGCATCAGGATTTAAAGATAAACATGAGCGAACAAATGCTTTTGATGCAATAAAAGATAATTTTATTGAAACATTATCCGACCAAGATAAAGATATTAAAACAGATTTAGTCAATCGTTATTTTCATGATGTTGAAAAAAACGCTGTAAGAAAATTTGTCTTAAAAGAAAAAATTCGTTTAGATGGACGTAAACCTGATGAAATACGGCCAATATGGTGTGAAGTAAATTCTTTGCCTTCTGCACACGGCTCTGCTATTTTTACCAGAGGAGAAACTCAGGCATTAGTTACTGTTACTTTGGGAGGCAAAATGAGTGAACAAATTGTTGATGGAGCTATTTTTCAAGGGAAAAGTAAATTTTTATTACATTATAATTTCCCAAGTTTTGCAACAGGAGAAGTTAGACCTAATCGTGGCGTAAGTCGTAGAGAAGTAGGTCATGGAAATTTAGCTCTTAGAGCTTTAAAAAGTGTTCTTCCAGAAGGAACAGATAATCCATACACTATTAGAATTGTGTCTGATATTCTTGAATCAAATGGCTCATCTTCTATGGCAACTGTCTGTGGTGGAACACTTGCTTTGATGGACGCAGGTATTAAGATAGCAAAACCTGTCTCCGGTATTGCCATGGGATTAATTATTGATAAAGAAACAGATGATTATGCTATTCTTTCTGATATTTTAGGTGATGAAGACCATCTTGGAGATATGGATTTTAAAGTAACAGGAACAAAAGATGGGATAACTGCCTGCCAAATGGATATTAAAGTAGATGGATTGCCTTATAAAATATTATATGATGCTCTTAATCAGGCACGCGAAGGAAGATTACATATTCTTAAAGAAATGGAAAAAACTATTTCTGAACCACGAAATGACTATAAACCTTTTGCACCAAGAATTATAAAGATATCTATTCCTAAAGAATTTATTGGAGCAGTTATAGGACCGGGAGGTAAAATAATACAAGGACTACAAGAGGAAACTAATACAACAATTACAATAGATGAAAAAGATAATTTAGGTATTGTTGAAATTATTTCTGAAGGAAAAGGATTAATGGATTTAGCTATATCAAAAATAAAAAATATTGTAGCAGTACCTAAAATAGGTGAGATATATAAAGGAACTGTAAAAAATATTACAACTTTTGGTGCCTTTATAGAAATATTGCCAGGTAAAGAAGGTCTGTTACATATATCAGAGATTGATTGGACTCATATCCAAAATGTTGAAAGTGTATTAAAAGTTGGAGAAGAAGTTGAAGTTAAGCTTATTGATATTGATAAAGCAACAAAAAAGATGAGATTATCAAGAAAAGTTTTATTGCCAAAGATATAAGGGCTTACAACAAAGAAAAAGAACAAAAGAAGGTTGCTGAACTTGAAGTACTTGTGCTGAACTTATTGAAGTAACAAATCAAAATGCAACACATTGCGTTGCATTTTGATTGTCGAAAAGAACAGGTTATTTTTTTACAAACACTAAAAATATCTGTAACTTTTTTTCCTATTTACCGTAAATAGATTGCTTTTTAATATAACTTTCATAATTATCAGGATAATTATATGAGACAGTTAAAAATTACCAAACAAGTAACTAACAGAGAGACAGCTTCCCTTGATAAATATCTTCAGGAGATAGGGAAAGTAGATCTTATTTCTGCTGATGAAGAAGTTATATTAGCACAAAAGATTCATCAGGGAGACCAAATGGCATTAGAGAAACTTACAAAAACCAATCTGCGTTTTGTAGTGTCAGTAGCAAAACAATATCAAAATCAAGGATTATCTTTGCCAGACCTTATTAATGAAGGTAATCTCGGACTAATAAAAGCTGCCAAGAGATTTGATGAGACAAGAGGTTTTAAATTTATCTCCTATGCTGTATGGTGGATTAGACAATCAATTCTTCAGGCACTTGCCGAGCAATCCCGTATAGTTCGTTTGCCGCTTAATAAAATAGGGTCTATTAATAAGATAAATAAAGCTTATGCTCAACTTGAACAGAGATATGAAAGAATACCAAATAGTGATGAAATAGCAGATTTACTGGAAGTTACCAACCGTGAAGTAAAAGAATCTACCAGAAATGCCGGACGCCATGTATCAATGGATGCTCCTTTAATAGAAGGAGAAGAGATAAATATGTATGATGTAGTTAAAAGTGATAATATATCAACGCCAGAAACAGGTCTGATTTATCAATCTCTTCAGAAAGAAATAGAAAGAGCTATTTCTACCCTTGCATATCGTGAGGCAGATGTTATAAGATTGTATTATGGACTTAATGGTGTTAACCCTATGACACTTGAAGAAATTGCTGAAGAATTTGACCTGACACGTGAACGTGTTCGCCAAATCAAAGAAAAAGCTATAAGAAGATTAAAACATACTTCTAGAAGTAAAATACTTAAAACATATTTGGGCTAAATAGCGTTTATTCTTAATATTAACAAATCTGAGCATCATTGAATTTAGAATAAGTATTAACGGTATTCTCTCAATAAAAAATAGTAATATTTTAACTACGTAGGTAATTCTGCCAACGCGGTTAACTAAATAAAAAAAACTCTTAACTCTAATATACCAAATGTCTCATTTAATAGCACCTTCTTTATTATCAGCTGATTTTGCAAACCTAAAGTATGATATTGAAATAATTAATAAAAGTAAAGCCGACTGGTTTCATCTAGATGTTATGGATGGTGTTTTTGTTCCTAATATATCTTTTGGTTTCCCTGTGATAAAAGATATTAATAAATATGCAAAAAAACCTTTGGATATCCATTTAATGATTATTGACCCTGATAGATATATTCAACAATTTAAAAATGTTGGTGCAGATATTATAACAATACATTATGAAACTTGTAAGCATTTGCACCGTTCAATTTCTACAATAAAATCTTTGGGAATAAAAGCTGGTGTAGCCTTTAATCCACATACTAATATTAATTTACTGGAAGATGTAATTCAGGATTTAGATTTAGTACTACTTATGTCTGTCAATCCTGGATATGGTGGACAAAAATTTATAGAAAACACTTATTCTAAAATTTTGAAACTTAAACAACTTATAATCAAAAAAAATGCTTCTGCTCTCATTGAGATTGATGGAGGTGTTAATTTAGATAATTATATAAAATTGATACATACAGGTGCTGATGTTTTGGTTGCAGGTAATTGTGTTTTTTCTTCTAAAAATCCTTTACAGACAATTTCTAAACTAAAAGAATTTTCTGAATTATAAAACTTGTTTAAAATATCTAAATAAAAGGATAAAATTCAAAACTTGGATATTTTTGTTTGCTTCAAACTAACTTTTTATATTTTTATTGTAGCAAATTTATATATTTGTAGTATATTTGTATTCAAAAATTTATAATAAAAACTAAAATGAATCAAAATAATAAGTTTGAAGAGAAAATTGATTCCTTACGAATACGAGGTAAGTCAATAAAGGCCTTTTTAACTGTTATAACTTTTCAGGAAAATCAGACATGGGTTTCTTATATTCCATCAATAGATATAGCTTCATCAGGAGATACTGTTAAAGAATCTATAGAAGCGGTTAAAGAAGCTGTAATAATATTTTTTGAATATACTATGAAGAAAAATACATTATTAATTGAGTTAGAAAAATTTGGATGGGCAAAAAATCCTTTAAGTAAAAAAAATTATGTAGCTCGTAATATTGATGATATTAAGAAAACTAATTCTTATTTACAAAATATTATTGTATCACAAAAAATTATACAAGGGCATCAAATATATGCAACTTAATATATGAAGTTGGAAAAAATTTGTTTTTCGTTTTAAATTCATTATCTTTGTAACATCAAATATATAAAGATGGAAAAACATTTATATCCTGTAAAAGTAAAAACTTTTCGTAAATTTCTAAAAGCATTAGGTCTTAATTATAATCGGACAAAAGGTGATCATGAAATTTGGTCAAGAAAAGATTTAGCACGACCTATAACATTTCCAATAAAAAATAAAGAAATTACTCCTTTTATTATTAAAACAAATCTTAATACATTAAATATTGAAGTAAATCAATTCATAGAATATTTAGAAAAATGATGTTTACCTGTTCTTTAATTTTTTTTATTTAAAACCATTTTTTTCGTTTCATATAAACAAACATGCCTAAACCAATCACTACCATAATAATTAATAGTACAGGGTAAGCCCATTGCAATTTTAGTTCAGGCATATATTCAAAATTCATACCATATATACCTGCCAGAAATGTTAAAGGGATAAATATGGAAGCAACCACTGTAAGGGTTTTCATAACATTATTCATGTTGGTGTTCATATTAGACAAATTGAGGTCAATCAAACTCTTAGTCATTTCTCTTGATGAATTATAAACTTCAATCAGGTGCAGAACATGGTCATAAACATCATTAAGGTATGTTAGGGTAGTTTTATGAATAAGTTTTGATTCTTCTTTCATCAGTCTGTGTAATGCTTCACGTAAAGGAAATATAGATTTTTGAATAAAAACCAACTGTTTTTTTTGTGCATGAATTTCATTTATCAGATTCCCGGAAGGGTTATTAATCAATTCATCTTCAAGGTTTTCTATTTTCTCGCGTATGTTTTCAATAACTACAAAATAGTTGTCAACAATTTTATCAATTAACAAATAAAATAAAAAGTCGGATTTTCTTATACGTGCTTTGCCTTTTCCTTCAAAAATACGCTCTCTTATTAAATTAAATATATCACCTTTTTTTTCCTGAAAAGACAAGATGTAGTTTTTGCCGATAATAAAACTCAAATGTTCGTGTTCAATGTGTTTATCTTCTGAATTAACAACCAGCATTTTCAAGGTGAAGAATATATAATCGTCAAAATTCTCAATTTTGGGCAGGTGTTCGGTATTTAACACATCTTCAAGCACAAGGTTGTGTAAATCAAACTTAACCCCTAATTGTTCTATTATACTAACATCATGTAAATTATTTATATTTATCCAGTTTACTTTATCTGGCTCTATTTGAGAAAAAATTTCATTCAGATTTTCGCTGTCAAATGGTGTGCTTTCTTGTTTGTTATATTTGATAAGGTTAACAGGATGCTTTTCATAGGGCTCTTCGCCAGTATAAGTAAGTGTGCCTGGGGGTTGTCCTACTTTTTTTGATAGTATTTTTTTAAATTTAATCATCCGTATTTAGTTTAGCGTTTTCATTAAGGTCTTTTTTATACACAATGGTTATGTAAGGGAATGGTATTTCTACTCCTTGCTTGTCAAACTGTTCTTTTATTGCTTTGTTCAAATCGCATTTCATATAAAAACCTGCAATAGGGTCTTTTGTCCATACATAAGCCCGCAGGTTAACTGATGAATTACCAAAATCAATGACACGTACTGCTACAGGTGGCTCACCTTTGCTAATTTCTTCTTTAGTACGATTATCAATAAATTCGGGATGTTTTATAGCTTCTTCCTCCATAATTTTCATGGCAAGGTTAATATCAGAGTCATAACTGATTCCTATTTCAATAAAGTTACGAACTTTGGGTTCGGTTAAGTTTGAATTAAGAATAGTTTCGGTACTCATAGCAGAATTAGGTATTACAACCCGGCGGTTTTCAAAATTACGTATCACTGTGTGGCGTAATGTAATATCTTCAATAATACCCTGATGGATTTGTCCTATTTCTACCATATCTCCAACCCTGAAAGGCTTTGTTGCCACAATAAAAATACCACTGATAATATTTGAAAAAGCCTGCTGTGAAGCAAAACCTATTATTGCAGCAAAAATACCTGCACCTGCAAATAGGGTTAATCCTAAAGCACGCAGTTCGGGTATGGTATAAAAAATAGTTATCACAGCTCCTAAAAATATAATGAAGCTAACTGCATTTTTTAGAAACTTAAAACTGGTTGCATCAACTTTGAGAGTTTCGGATGATTTTTTGATGAAGCGGTTTAGAATACCTCTTAATATCTTAGATAATACCATTGCCACTACAATAGTTATAATAACTATTAGTGCGTACTTAAAATAATTGCTACTGATAATTTCTGAGTAATTGAAATCAATTTTTAGAATCATAATTCAATATTAAAATTAGGTTTGCAAAAATACAATGTTTTTTTACTAATACGTTTTATAATTATATCTATAGGAGACTTCTATTAATTCATTAATAATGTTATAATATACATTAGCGGAGAGAGAGGGATTCGAACCCTCGGTCCCAATTTCTCAGGACACCTGTTTTCGAGACAGGTACGTTAGACCACTCCGACATCTCTCCATAAAATAAAAAAGAGAAGAATTAAAAATTCTTCTCTTTTGTGGCGGAAAGTGAGGGATTCGAACCCCCGGAGGTGTGACCCTCAATAGTTTTCAAGACTACCGCAATAGACCACTCTGCCAACTTTCCAAAGATTTGCAAAGATATAAATTTTTTTTTATTTAAACCCGATAATTCCAATACAATTTATTTTATTGCTTTTTTTGATACTACTTCGCCTTTAATAGTTAATATAATTCTTACATTTAGCGGGTCATTTGTTGTAAGAAATATATTTTTTTGAAACTCACCGGACTTACCTTTTGTATCATAAACTGCTTTTATAATACCTTTTTTATTTGGCAAAACAGGTTCTTGTGTCCAGTTTGTAGAAGTACAGCCACAACTTGCCCTTACATTTAATATCTTTAAAGTATCTTCCCCTGTATTTGTAAAATTAAATGTTGCTTCAATTTTTCCTTTATCTTGTTTAACTTTTCCAAAATCATAAGTCCTTGTATCAAATTTTATACAAGGTTTTTTCTGTTGTTTTTCTTGCGAAAATCCTTGTTGAACAAAACAAAAAACAACTATAAGCATAATAATAGATTTTTTCATAATATTTTTTTTTATAGTTTAAATAGATTTTTTGACAAATTTACATAAAATAAATTATTATACATAGATACTTTTATATTTTAAAGTTTTAAAACATATAATATTTAACAATTTAACAGTTTAACAGTTTAACAATTTTATCTTTTATCCCTGTATAGCTCATCTTATATATACTTTGAAAGGTCATATTTTGCACTTCGGCAAGCTCAGTAGAGCCGTAATATAATTTGTCATTTAGTTCCGCTGTCATTTGGCTTTGCCGTCATTTGTTCGCGGAGTTTATCCCGATGAATATCGGGGCTCACTGTCATTTGTGGTCATTTGACTTCACTGTCATTTAGTTGCTTATTGACTATTTAATGACAATTAATGACTATCAATGACTATTAATGACAATTAATGGCTATATGTTAAAATTATAACTGTTTTCAGGCAACCATGTTCGGCTATTGACGAATGCCTGATAAATTAGCTCAAATTATTACGGAGCAGAGTATAGATGATACATTACAAGCTACATGTTTTTCTGCATGATATGATGATCTGACCAATGGAGCACTCTCAACAAATTCAAATCCTTTTTCAAGTCCTGCTTTTCTATATTTTTCAAAAATTTCAGGAGTTATATATTCATATACAGAGAGTTGCTTTTTACCAGGTTGTAAATATTGACCTATTGTAAACACTTTACAATCAACTTTTCGTAAATCATTCATTGTTTCAAATACTTCTTTTTCCGTTTCTCCTATTCCAACCATTATTCCTGATTTTGATACAATATTGTTTGAAAATGCCAGTGAAATATTTTTTATAACTTTTAAACTTGTGTCATACTCTGCCTTATTTCTTATTTTAGGACTTATTCGTCTTACCGTTTCAAAATTATGAGAAATGACATTTGGTTTAGCATTAATAATTTTTTTTAAGCTCTCGTATTTACCTCCAAAATCGGGAATAAGGACTTCTATTGTTATGTTTGGATTAACTTTTTTTATAGTTTTTATTGTCTCTGCCCAAAATTCTGCACCACAATCTTCTAAATCATCTCTGTCAACAGATGTTATAACACAATGCTTTAATTCCATTAATTTTATTGATTTTGCCACACGCATTGGCTCATTCCAGTCAACAGGTTCTGGTTTTCCTGTTTTAACAGCACAAAACCTGCAAGAACGAGTACATATATCTCCTAAAATCATAAAAGTGGCTGTGCTTCGTCCCCAACAATCAGCAATATTTGGGCATCTTCCACTTGCACATATTGTATGGAGATTGTATTTTCCAACTATGCCTTTTACTTTTAAATAATTTTTGCCTTCCGGTAATTTAATCTTTAACCATGATGGCTTATGACTCTTGCTAATATTCTTTTCTATCATAATTATATTTTTTTTTGCATTTTGTACTAAATCGTTATTCTGCCTTATGCGGATGGTAAACAAATCAGCAGTTCCGATAAGTCGGAATTGCCGACTGCTGACTGAATATTATTGACTATTACAATAAACTAATAATCAGGCAGTCATGTTCGGCTACTGATTGTAAATTCCGCATTTATCGGAACGAATGCCTGATTATTTTGGAAAGTTGTCTGTCATTTCCCCCAGTTATCTCTGTCTAAACTTCTATATTGTATAGCTTCTGCAAGATGTTCTGATTTTATATCATTGCTGTTATCAAGGTCTGCAATAGTTCTGGACACTTTGAGTATTCTGTCATAAGCTCTTGCAGAAAGACCTAATTTTTCCATAGCATTTTTAAATAATGTCTTTCCTTGCTCATCTATTCTGCAAAACTCTCTTAACAACTTGGTTGACATTTGAGCATTGCAATAAACTCCTTTTATATCTTTATATCTGTTTTCTTGTATATCTCTTGCTGCAATAACTCTCTCTCTGATTTTTTCACTCTTTTCAGATTGCTTACTGTCAGATAATTCTTTAAAAGGAACAGGTATGACTTCTATGTGTATATCTATTCTATCATATAAAGGTCCTGAAATTCTATTTAGATATCTTTGGATAATACCGGGAACACATGTACATTCTTTATCCGGATGATTATAATATCCGCAAGGACAAGGGTTCATAGCAGCTACAAGCATAAAACTTGCAGGATATTTAACTGTAAATTTTGCCCTTGATATAATAATATATCTATCTTCAAGCGGTTGACGTAATACTTCAAGAACACCTCTTTTAAATTCAGGTAGCTCATCTAAAAATAACACTCCGTTATGAGCTAAAGAAATTTCTCCTGGCTGTGGAAAACTTCCGCCACCTACTAAGGCAACATCGCTAATAGTATGATGAGGCGAACGAAAAGGACGAATAGAAATCAGTGAAGAAACTTCATTTGTTTTGCCTGCAATAGAATGAATTTTTGTTGTCTCCAGAGCTTCATAAAGATTTAAAGGAGGTAATATTGATGGCAATCGTTTGGCAAGCATTGTCTTTCCTGCTCCAGGCGGACCAATCATAAGAGCATTATGGCTTCCGGCAGCTGCTATCTCTAAAGCTCTCTTTATATTGTCCTGACCTTTTACATCTGAAAAATCAAATTCATAATTGTTTAAACGTGAATAAAATTCTTTTCTTGTATCGATTATAGTTGGATTTAAATCAATTT
>CAZZDX010000051.1:0-13928 GCA_964653185.1 uncultured Bacteroidales bacterium | reverse complement strand
TCAAAAATAAGACGATTTAAGCAATAATCAAAATTTAATTTACAAATATATTTAAGGTGGGTTCTAAAAATTCATTTTTTTGACTTTGATTTAAAAAAAATCGTAGAACCCGTTAACCAGTTTTCTTAAATCAAGACAAAGATATAATAAGTTTTTGAATGAACGCATAAAAAAACTATTTTTTTGATTTTAATTTTAAAAAAAAATCACTTTTTTATTAAATTTTTTCTATTTATCTATCTATCAACTATTTAACTTATAAAATTAATACCGACCTGCTAACAAGTTGCCCAATTTATTTCGCTATGCTCACAAATTGAGATTGTTAGTCAGTCGGCATTAACCAAACCAATACCTCCGCCCTGCTGAGCGGAGTTTGTAACTCCGCTATAAATATATTGCAAATTGCACTATTTAATTCTTTCTATTGTTCCTGTTATACCAAACCGCTAATCCGCCTAAGGCGGATTAAAATAATTTTGGTATAATGCCGATGGATTAGCAAGTTAGAAAAATTTATTTTTCGTTACTTGATAACCAGTCGGTATTAATTCAATAATTTCTATTACATTACTCAATCCTACATAATTTTTTGCACTGCTACACAAATAATCTTCAGCACATTCTTGATATCCTGTTAGCAATTAAAAAAAGTATAAAAATTTAAATATAATAATAATCAAGAGATTATTTTTTATTTGAAGCGGAGTTACAAACTCCGCTTAGCAAGGTATTTTTCATGAGAATTAGTGGTATACTTTTAATGATAATTAACACACAGAATTTTAATTTATAGAAGTCCACTTAAGTTTTACGAATAATAATATCGCCTCTACAAGGCTTTTGTAGATAATGGATAACAAAGTTTTACTTGATTTTTTGTCTGCATCACTTATTTTGCTTATAAAGTTTTTTGGATACCTTCATATAATATAAGATTAAAAACTTGCTATAATAACAAAGTTTTACCGGGTTAGTATAACTCTAAAACGCATCATCCATTATAGAATCGGGATTGACATCTCCATTTTTATCATTGTTGTCTTTGCGATTTTGTTTATCAGTTTTCAGCGTATTAAACCGATAAGTTAAGCTGACGTAAAAAATCCTTGACAATCTCTTGAACTCACTTTCAGAAGAAAATCCGTTGCCCTCGGAAGAAAAATGAAACCGCATGGAATTAAAAACATCGTTAAAACTGGCTGCAATAGTCCATTTTCGTTTCAGAAAATCTTTTTTAGCACCTATGCTCATCATATAAAATCCATCACGAGAACCTTGTGCTGTAACACTCGGAGAATTATAAAATCCAGTAACTTGTAGTGAAAAATCTTTAGGCAACGAAAAATTATTCCTCATCTGACCTGTCCAGTTCATACTTTCAGAAGTAGAAGATACATCACTCAGATCTGTTGCATCCACAATATTTTTAAAGAAAGAAACATTGCTGTTCAACTGCCACCATTTGGTTATTTTGGCATTGGCGGAAACTTCCACACCATAATTTATCTTACTGGATATATTTTCAAAAGTCATTAACATTTGATTATTATCCAATAATTTACGATAATGAGTCATGGCGTTATTAACCTTTTTGTAAAATAATGAAGTTATTAGGAAAACCGTTTTAATCCTTCTCTGGTAGTTTAGCTCATAAGAATCAATCAACTCCGGCATCAAAGCTGGGTTTCCCTGACGGATAAACATCGGATTAATATAATTTTTAAAAGGGTTCAGAAACCATGAGCGGGGACGATTAATCCTCCGTGAATAACTTAACTGCATTTGATTTTTCTCGTTAAATTCTTTACTTATGTGGATAGACGGAAAATAATTGAAATAATTATCCTTAAAACTTTCGTCTGAAGTTTTTTGTTCCGAATCGCGATATACCTGTTCTAATCGTAATCCCAACAAATAATCCAATCCTATTACCCGGCTCGAAAAGGTTGTATAACCTGCATAAATTTGCTCTTGATAAACAAAACGATTGGTGGTATTTGAGTCATTTACCCACAGATTGGTTTCCGTACTGAAATTTTTGAACAAATAGTCATCATCGAAATTACCCAAACTGCTTTTCCATCCGGCTTCCAACTTTGTAAATTCATTAAAAGGATGGACATAATCCATTTGAACCGAAGAAAATTGATGAAAATCCTTTATGAAGTTCTGTTGTTTGTAAATAGAATCAACAGGTAACATATCAAAAATAGAATAACGACTATCTATTAGTCCGGTCTCGTCTTCCTTACGGTTTGAATAAGTTGCATTTGTAGTTAATTTATGTTCCGGATTATTAAATTTTTTCTCCCAGAATAAAGAAATGTCAAAAGAATGATTATCAGATTTATCACGATTGTCTGTTTTAAAAGACGACAGGATTGCATCATTTACATTACGATTTTCATAATTTATTAATTTAGAACAATTATGGTTACCAAGCCGATAACTTGAAGATACGGAAATGGTATTATTGTCATTTGGATAAAAGTCAATGCCACCACGAAAACTTTGTGAAAAACGGGTGCGTTGATTATTTTCTTCTTGTGTAAAGTATATTACTGAATCATTATCAAAATAATTCGTTTGGTCTGTATGACTATAATGTTCCCGCATATTATTTCGCAGGTTATAGCTTGTAAAAAAGTTAAATTTTGAAATTCGTGCATTAAAATCCACAGAGCCGCCATAATTTTGGCTGGTACCACCATTAGTTGAAACAGTTAGGTTTACACCTTTATTTTTATTTTTTTTTAAAATAATATTAATAATTCCGGATAATCCGTCAGGGTCAAATTTTGCTGACGGGTTTGTAATCAACTCAATGGAAGCAATACTACTGGTAGGTATCTGCTGTAACACATCAGAGCTGCTGGCAAATGCCGATTGCTTACCATCAATCAGAATTGTAATGTTGGAACTGCCACGAATACTGACATTATCGTCAATATCCACCTGAACTGATGGCACATTTTTCAAAACATCAATGGCATTACCACCAATACTACTCAAGTCCTGCTCTACATTTATCACTTTTTTGTCCAGCTTATATTCCACCAGCGACCTAGTATCAGACACTGTAACCTCTCCCAAGTCATATACAACTGGATCATAATCAATATTTCCTAAGTAAACCGTTGGAGATTGCGGTGTAACTTTAATATCCGGAATCAATTTTGTTTTGTATCCGATAAAATTCACTTTTAGATAATACTTGTCAAAATGTAAATTATCAAGCGTAAAAATACCGTTAGTATTGGTAATGACTCCAGCTTTCATACTGGAATCACGGTAGCTGAATAGTAAAATATTAGCATATTCAACTGGTTTTTTTGTTTGATTATCAATAACTTTCCCTTTAATCATACCGTTAGTTTGGCTAAAATCTGCACTATCTCTGCCACCAGGATGTTGTGCCAAAACAAAACAGTTTGCCACTAAAAAAGAACTTAACAAAAACGGAAGTAATATTTTTTTTTTCATAAAAACAATTTTTTAATTAACCTTTAAACAAAACAAATAACTTAGACAAGATAAACAACAAAAGGTTTAATTTGTTAAAAAAATAGTGTATAAGACCGATTAATATTATGAATATTAATATCCTCGTCATAAATAGCAATGTCATTTAGTTAAGGAATAATGTTTTAAAAATCAGATTAGCACCACAATTTATTGTGGTGGTTAAAATTCAAATACAGTTCTCTAAAAGTCGGCTTAAAGCCGACTTCCAAAATAATTTACTGATTTTAATACACCATTCTGAAGAATGGTGCTAACCTGATATGCTCTTAACTAAATGACATTGCCATAAATAGTGTCCGTTGATAAAGACAAAACCTATACTAAAAAATAAAAATTACAAGAATCAATCAGGCAGTTGCCTAACAAATGACAAAAATTCTAATGTTTTAAACTGCCTGATTGAATTTCGAGATTTATTTAGATTATCATGCAACTGCCTGATAGAGCAATTAGAAATTAACCTAAATTCAAGTAATTAATGCAACTTTTTAAGAGGACTTGCTAATTTTAGATAATATCAGTTTACATTCCTATCAATCCATCTCTGATAATAAACTTTTTATCCGATATACCAGCCAATTGTGTGTTATGTGTAGCTATAACAAAAGTTTGGTTAAGTTGCTCTCTGAGTGTTAAAAATAATTTATAAAGTTCATCAGATGCTTTAGAATCAAGATTTCCTGATGGCTCATCAGCCAAAACAACAAACGGGTCATTAATCAGAGCTCTGGCAACAGCTACCCGTTGTTGTTCTCCGCCTGATAATTCCGATGGCTTATGCTCCAACCTGTTTCCTAATCCTAAAAAATTAAGTATCTCTTTAGATTTTTTCTCTGCCTCTTTTTTTGTAATTCCTGAAATAAAAGCAGGGATACATACATTTTCCAATGCTGTAAATTCCGGTAAAAGATGATGAAACTGGAATATAAAACCTATATGTTTGTTACGAAATTCTGATAACTTTTTCTCTTTAAGCGAAGACACATCAATGTTGTTCACTTTCACATATCCTGAATCTGCCTTATCTAATGTCCCTAATATATGTAATAATGTACTTTTCCCGGCACCTGATGCACCAACTATTGAAACTATTTCGCCTCTGTTTATATCAATATTTATACCCTTTAAAACGTTTAAGTTACCATAGGACTTATGAATATTTATAGCTTTTATCATTGAATTTTATTTATTACAGTTATTATAAACACTTATTTATATCTCAAAATATCTCTTTTTTATTATTTTTATCAAATATTAATAGCAAATTCACTTTTAAAACAGCAAAAAATTGAACAATTACACATAATGTTTAGTAAAAAAACGTTTAAATGCTTTTTACACTTTGTTCACTCTGTTAACGATTGTTTATTTTGTCTTTTTTTAAAGATAAATGCCCATGAATCATATTCTATATATTCCCATCCATTTTTTGCAATATAATTTATTATGTCTGACTCTGAATTAAAAATAATTTTTGATTTGTTAAAATCTCTGATCTTGGCAACTTTGAAAAAAAATAATCCATTTTTTTGTCCATAATCAATTTCACAAGTAAATCTCACACTCAATAACCTTGCATGTGGAATAACATGTAGATATTCAATTTTTGTTGTATCTAACGTTTCACATTCTAAAGGTTTAAAAAATGATTGACTCTTATTAATAATTATTTGGCAGAATATTGGATTAAATAAAAAAAATCCAAATAATAGAACTATCAATTTTTTCATTTGTTATATTTTAATAATCGTTAATATAATAGTATTTTATCGGTCAGCCGCCCAACTGATGCCTGAAGCAAAACTTTTTGAATTAAGTATAACAAAATTACAAACCAAAAATATATAATTTTTTTGAATTATTCCGATTTATTGGAATAAAAAAATATCAAATTTAAACCTAATACCTAAAACTTTTAACCCCGAAAAAAAATATAAATATTTTTTTTATCAATTATTAAAAAATAATTAATACTTTTGAACTTATAAATTTAAAAGAATTATAACCCTTTAATTACAATATAATATGGCTAAAGAAAATAAAGATAACAACGAAAATACTGAAAAATTAAAAGCTCTTAAGCTTACACTTGACAGAATAGAAAAAAATTATGGTAAGGGCTCAATAATGAAATTAGGAGATTCTCCTGTAACAGATATAGAATCTATTTCAACAGGTTCTATAGGATTAGATGATGCTCTTGGTGTTGGCGGATTTCCAAAAGGAAGAGTAACGGAAATATACGGACCTGAAGCATCAGGAAAAACAACATTAGCTTTACACTCTATTGCAGAAGCACAAAAAAATAACGGCATTGCTGCTTTTATTGATGCAGAACATGCTTTTGACAGAGCTTATGCACATAACTTAGGCGTAGATACTGAAAATTTACTCATATCCCAACCTGATAATGGTGAACAAGCTCTTGAAATAACAGAAAACCTTATCCGCTCCGGTGCTGTAGATATTGTTGTTATTGATTCTGTTGCTGCTCTGACACCGAGAAGCGAAATAGAAGGCGAAATGGGGGATTCTAAAATGGGACTACAGGCACGTCTTATGTCGCAAGCCCTTCGTAAACTTACAGGAACAATTAGCAAAACAGGATGCTGCTGTATCTTTATAAATCAACTACGTCAAAAAATAGGTATTGTATTTGGTAATCCTGAGACAACTACCGGCGGTAATGCCCTTAAATTTTATACATCAGTAAGAATAGACATAAGAAGAATAGGACAAATCAAAGATAAAGAAGATATTACAGGAAACAGAGTAAGAATAAAAGTTGTGAAAAATAAAGTAGCACCACCTTTTAGAACTGCTGAATGTGATCTGATGTATGGAACAGGCATATCTAAAACAGGCGAAATAATAGACATCGGCTCTGAACTAAATATTATCAAAAAAAGTGGCTCTTGGTTTAGCTATGGAGAGACAAAACTCGGACAAGGCAGAGAAGCTGTTAAGTCATTGCTATCAGACAATCCTGAACTGGCAGAAGAACTTGAAAATAAAGTAAGACAAGCACTTAAAAATAAATAAGCCCCTACTCTACTTAGTGCCTGTTCGTAATGTCCAAGATTTTCGTAAATAAAGCACCAAAATACAAAAAAAACAAATAACAACTTAGCGAAGCGATCTCACGAACAAAGTGAGTAATTGTAAACCCTGTAAAATTATTGATTACGAATTACGGATTACAAATTAGGGATAAACAATAAAAGATGATAATTTAATATCAACAAACTACACGAACTAAATAAACTACTGAAGAATCAATACAAAAAACAATGAAACATTATATTATCATATTTACTTCATTATTGTTTATTCTATTATCATTTTCGTGCATAAAAAATCATAAGACAGATAATAAAAATATTTCTATAACAAAAACAGACAGTATTCAAAATAATACTGAATCGGACAACTGCCTGACAGCACAGCTTATAAAAGAACTAAACAAAAAAATTAATAAAACCCCTGAAAATGCTAATTTATATAATGAACGTTCAAAACTGTTTATTGATAAAGGACAAATAAATAATGCTTTAAAAGATATAAAAAAAGCCCTTGAAATAGATTCAAATAATGCTTCATTTTATTGCACCCTTTCTGATATATATTTTGAAATGGGAAAGATTCAAAAATGTATTGGTTCTCTAAAAAAAGCAATCTCTTTGAATAATTCACCTAAAACAAATATTGATGCTTTGCTCAAACTTGCAAAATTAGAACTATATCAAAAAAATTATTTTAAAACACTTGAATATATCAACGATGCATTAAATATAGATATGCTCAACCCAAAAGCTTATTTCTTAAAAGGATTTACTTATAAAGAGATGGGCGATACTGCAAAAGCTGTCTCAAACTTACAAACTGCTGTAGAACAAAATCCTGAATATTATGATGCTTATATGCAATTAGGACTTATATTCTCTAAAAAAAATAACTTGGCACAAGCATATTTTAAAAATGCTTTAAAAATAAAGCCCGAAAGTATAGGAGCCCTGTATGCTCTTGGAATGGCATATCAGGAAGATGAGCCACCACAAATTGATAAAGCCGTTGAGACCTACTCAGAAATAATTGAAATAGACCCTGCTCATAAAAAAGCATATTACAATATCGGATATTTAAACTTAGTTTTCTTAAAAAATTATAATAAAGCCATTAATAATTTTACAAAAGCTATACAAAGTGATTCAAATTATTTTCAGGCATATTATAACAGAGGATATTGCTACGAGCTGTTAAAAGATTTTAATAATGCAAAAAAAGATTATAAAAAAACTCTGAAAATAAAAGTTAATTATCCTAATGCTATTCAAGGTTTGAACAGAGTTGATAAATAAATACGGCTGAAGCAGAAAAATTATATTCTACTCACTATTCCATTTTTTATTTATATATATTATATTTGGATATTTAGGAAGAGATACATCAAAACATTCTTTATTCTCATCAACAACAGCAGAAATCAATTCGTGAAATTCTAATTTCCAATCTTTGTCTTCTAATATGGGTTTGTTTTTTATGCAATAGCACAATCTATTTAGAGAATAGAGATAATTTTCAAGGGCTGACTTAATATCTTCTTTCTTCACAGAAATATATACTGAATCTCCTATATTAAGTCCCATTTCCATCATTTTATAAGAACTTACAGTTTCTTCATATTTCTCCTTTTTTCTGAACATTTCTGATTCCAACTCTAACACTGCCATTAACGAATTGATTTTTAGTGTTCTGTTTAATTTATTAAGTTGACGCCATGCAACAAACGCTAAAATTGCTGTGCCAATAGCAACTATCCAATTTGGGTTCATATTTATTAATTTAAATAATAATTTTTCAAACATATCATATAACGTAATAGTGTTTTATGAAAATTCAAAAATACAAAAAAAACTATTTTTAATAAAAAATTACTCACACATTTAATTTTTATTACTAAAGGGGACTTCTATTAATTCATTCGCATCAAGATTTTCAGAGTTTTCCATAGACGAGGAAGATTTTTAAAGCACTATCGGGATAATGCAAGAAAATCTGAAGAAGTATATGGGAAACTCTGAAAACCCAAAGGGAACAAATATAATAAACAATCTGACTTCGACAAAATATTTCTTAATAGCTATGGCTATTAAGAAATATTTATGTCTCGCATCTTATTCATTATATTTGTTTCTTGAAAGAAATGAATTAATAGAAGTCCCCTTAAATAATCTTGAGGCGAATTCAAGATAATATTACAAAAAAATCTGCAAAAAGTTCCCAATTCAAGAATTTTTGATTATCTTTGCATTTTATAAATAATTTTAAATGAAAAGAATTTTTGCAAAGAGTACTTTACGAACATTTTGGAAAAAACATCCTGCTTCAGAACAATATTTAAAAACATGGTATGATACTGCTATGAATTCTGACTGGAAAACACCAAACCAAGTAAAGCATACTTATGCAAATGCCAGCATTTTAAAAGATAGTCGGATTGTATTTAACATAAAGGGTAATTCATACAGATTGATTGCAAAATTTAACTTTGAGAAACAGTGGGCATTTATTCGGTTTATTGGGACTCATAAAGAATATGATAAAATTAATGCAAATACAATATAAAATTAAAAATTATGGAAATAAGACCTATTAAAAATAGACAGGATTATGACAATGCATTAAAAAGATTGGAACTGCTTTTTGATGCGCCAGTTGGTTCACCGGAAAGTGATGAAGCGGATATACTTGCTTTGATAATAGATGAATACGAAAATAAACATTATCCTATTGAAGCTCCTGACCCAATTGAAGCCATTAAAATCAGAATGGAAGAAATGCATCTTAATCAAGTGGATTTAATTGAAGCGATTGGAGCAAAAAGTAGAGTTTCTGAGATACTTAACAGAAAAAGAAAATTAACGGTTAAGATGATTAGAAAACTAACATCAAAATTGAACATATCAGCAAATAGCTTGATAAAGGACTATCAATTAACAAGATAGGAAAATTTGCAGTTACCAACACGCTATCTACCATTAAAAACCGAAAACCCAAATATGAATATAGAAAATGCCGAAAATATAATTAAGGAAACAAATTTGATAATCAAAGACGAATTTAACAAAATTGTAAATTTACTAACAGATAAAAATTTGATAGAGTTATATCTTAACTACAAAGAACATAATTCTAAAAAAAAGAATTTTGTTTTTAATATTTTCGAAATTATTAGCGAATTATATTATCGTGAAAATTTTCATAGTGATATTATTGCTTTTTTGCTTGATGTCAATCAAAAACATTACGAAAATGATAATTATTTAAAACAGTTTATCATTTTACTAAACAATAAATTTGTAAACAAGATAAATATTCTCGACTTTCAAAATAGTAATATTTACAGGGAAAAAGGAAAAATAGATATTTTAATTAAGGACGACACAACTAAAAAGGCAATAATAATTGAAAACAAAATTAATAATGCAGGAGACCAACCCAGACAAATACCCAGATATCATAAATATATAAAAGATACTGGATATGAAACAATTGCAGTCGTATATTTAACTTTAAGTGGTTTTAAAAGTAATACTTTCGCAGATTGGACAGATAAAGAAATTGCTGAAATAGAACCAAAAATAATTAAAATAAATGCTTACGATGAAACTAATTCTGATTTATTAAATGGTTGGTTAAAACCTTGTGAATTAATAACTAAAAACATAGACGCACTATGTATATTGAGACAATATTCAAAACTAATACAAAATTTAGGAGGACAAAATATGAACAAACAAATTATGGATAAATTCTACGATTTAATCAAAGATAATGAAAAGTATCAAACTATAATTTCTATCCAAGAAATGATACAAAATATTCCACATTATTTAACTCTTAAATTTAAAGAACGATTTGAGAATAATCCATTTCCTTTTAAATCTATTTTAATTTGGCAAGGAAAACCTTGTGCTTACTTACACGAGTTTTTTTATGAAAATGCTAATTTTGCGATAGACATTTGGTCGTATGAAACTAAAATTAACATAACATTCTTTGATAGAAATTATGATGCTAAAAATAAAAATCAAGCACAAGTTATATTGCAAAAAATAAAAATGGATAATGAATTTAATTGGAATGATGCTCGTTTCGAGAAAAATTTTATGTTCCCGTCAAATATAGATGATTGTTTTATATTTTTGGATAATCTTGTAAATAAATTGAAAAGCATGATGAAAAAGGGTAGCTAACATGTTATACTCACTCATCTGTTTCATTCAAACATTTACTACAAAAGCCCCTGATTTTAAAACAGAATAACATTTTATATCTCTTTCTTTACATTCTTCTATCAATCTGTTTGTATTCCATAAAGAGTTGGAAGAGTCAATAATTATTTGTTTAGCATTATATTGATTAAGCAAATCAGAAATTTTAGTCCTTATATTATCTGCAATTATCAAATAATCAACATTTATTGTATGCGAACTTGTTAAGTCCTTATTCTTATTGTTTATTACAGCTATTTTTTTATCATAAAACTGTATGAAATTATCTTTTTTATAAAAAACATTTGTCTTAATATCTTTGTTTTTAAATAATGATAAATCAAACATTGTTGTTTTATTCATACCTGATTTACACCAGTTATTTTGTAAATGAAACTCCTGCTTTTTCTTATTATTAAACAATAAAGAATCTGACAGCAATAAATTTTGTTTTTTATACACAAAATCATAAGCTGAAGCCCTGCTAATATTGTAAACAATAATTTTTTTCTGATATATTTGTTTATAATTTTTTAAAGCAACAGAAACACATAAAAACACAGAAAACAAAAGAGCATATTTAAAAAATTGTTTGTTCTTATTCAAAAATAAAATGATAAGACAAATTATAACAGCATAAATCAAAAATGTCTCTGTTATATTAATAGAAACGCCACTTGTTGTTGAATAAGGCAAATTTTCAATAATTTGGACAGATGAATTTAAAAATTTGATAAGCAAAACAAAAACTTTTGAAATAACAGCAGACAGCCAGGATATTGGAGATGAGAACAACACAAGTAATCCGGAATATATAACAAAACTTGTAACAGGAATCACTATCAGGTTTGTGATAAAAAAATAATTTGGAAACTGATGAAAATACAATAAAATTAAAGGAAAGATAAAAAGCTGAGCAGTAAAAGAGACCGTAGTAATTGCCCATATCTTATCTAAAAGCCAGTTATCAGGCAACCATAAATTATAAATTTTTTGCTGCAATGCCACAATGCCAATAACTGCCAAATATGACATTTGAAAACCTAATTCTGTTATTATAAAAGGATTTATTAATAACAACAAAAAGGCAGAGCCGGCTAATGTATTGTAGATATTGACATTTCTATTAAGCGACTTACCTATAATAATAAAACTGAGCATTGTTGATGCTCTCATCACTGATGGTGATAGACCTGTAAGCAAAGCATAGAACCAAATCAATAAAATAAGTAAAATCATTTTTATTATTCTTCCATATCTAATCTTATCAAGAAAAAATAAAAAATAATTTAACACCAAATAAATAATGCCAACATGTAAGCCGGAAACACATAAAATATGCATTGCTCCCGACCCTGAATATTTTTTGAGCAACTCCGGGTCAAGGTTATCTTTTTTGCCAAGAATAATAGCAGAAGCAACTGCAAACTCATCACCTTTAATATTATTTTTTTTAAATATTTTAAGAAGTTTATTTTTTAATGACAAAGCATAAGTAACAATTTTATTTCCATTATTATTACTTAGCACTTGCCATGAACCGGATTTTAAATATGCCTGCTCATAGATGCCTTTATAGGAAAGATATTTTTTATAATTAAATTCATAAGGGTTTTGCGGAGAGCTAACTTCCTGAAAATCAGCATTTAATAATAGATAATCACCATATTTTATATTAGATGCAAAACTATTTTTCTCAAAATAAACAATTGTCTTGCCTTTTACATTAACCCATTTATCATTTTTTTTTATTTTTTCAACTCTGATTATTGCTTTATAGCTATTCTCCTTTTCTACTATTGGTTCAGATACTTCTGCAATAGAAAGCTGTTCTTCATTACTTAAATAATTACCAAAATATAAGGGATTAAACTTGTCTGTATTTAAGACCGTAAGCTCAAAGCCAAACAAAAAAAGAAAAGCACTGATAAATATACCCGGTAACCAACGATATTTATAACTGATAAATATCTTGTAATAAAAAACAAATAATACAGAAATAATCAAACATATTACAAAAACACTTATTGGAATGTGAACATCAGAATCAATAAAAACAGCGAGGATAATACCAAAAATAAAAGGCAGTATTAAACGAAGCAAAGGAAACTTATTCCAATAGTTCATAATTTATACTTTGAGAGGTTATATTTTGCTCTTAGCCAAGTTCAGTAGAACCGTAATATAATTTATCATTTATTTCGGCTTTGACTTCGGCGTGAGCTCAGCCGAACGCTCAACACAGGTAGCTTCGCTGTCATTTATTGTTAATAACTACAATGACCCCGATACGCTTCGCTACTATTTAGGGCTTGCTCAAAAAGTCAATATCATTCTAATTGAACATTTAAATCAAAGTAATGTAAGAATATAAAAATCAATAGCCCAGCCATTTATGGCTGGGATTAAAAAATTATTCAAAAAAAATGCAAATAATGCCGTTTACGGCATTTTTATCATTTGCATTTTGCATTGATTTTCTTATTCCTTTTTTTTGTTCTAGCTTGTCCACGTTAGGTATCTGACTTTACACTTAACAAAACTCCTGATGACATAATTTAGTTTTATATAAGAGTGATTTTAAAATAAATTTGTTTAATTTGTATTTAATTTACTTATTTTTCAAAAATACAAATTATTTTTAAATAATTGTAAATTCAATTAGTAAATGCGACAAAATTAATTATACCAAACGAAATCAGGTTTACGAAAAAATTTAGTAATTTTACATACTTTTTTATCTAAATATATAAGTTGGCAATATGCAGTCGGCAAATGGAATATTCCGTATTTATCGGAAAAGAGAAATTGCTGACTGCTGACTGAAGACTGTGGACTTGTGTTTCGACTACACTCAACAACTAAAATTTTCACATTTTTGTTTGCGATTAGTATAAAAAAAAGTAGAGACATGCTTATGTATGTCTCTACTTTGTAGAATTAAACTTTCGGATAGTTGTATGTTTTTATCTGATATGCTAAATTACGCCTTGGTCTAACATAGCATCAGCAACTTTTAAAAATCCTGCAATATTTGCTCCTTTTACATAATTAATATATCCATCATCTTCTTTTCCATTTTCAATACAAGCAATATGGATATTTTTCATGATATTATGTAATTTT
>CAZZDX010000050.1:0-14145 GCA_964653185.1 uncultured Bacteroidales bacterium | reverse complement strand
AATAGATATAAAAAGCTATATAGACCATCAAATAACGCAAATATATTTTAACTGTCCATGTGATGATGACTACAGATTTTGGCGACCTGAAACACCAAATGGTAAATGGAGATGGTTTATATATGATATGGACACAGGAGCCGAAGATGCCAACTATAACACTCTGAAAATTTTTACAGACAAAAAAAATGAAAAATATTATTATCCAAACTGGTCAAAATTCTTATTTTCAAATTTACTCAAAAATAATGAATTTAAAAATCAATTTATTAATAGATTCTTTTTTTTAATAAATACGACATTCTCTACGGATTCTATACTATACAAAATTAATGAATTTGAAAAATTATACGAGCCGGAAATAAAAGAGCATTCTAATAGATGGTATGGTTGTATAGATGTTAAAAAATTTGTAAAAGAATGTGTAACTATATCAAACCCAAATATTGATACTATTAACTCTGTAACTGATATATATATATATTCAATATTACAACTAAAAGATTTTGCCAGAAAACGTCCTTATTATATGAAAAAAATCATAATGGAAGAATTTAATCTGAATAAATTGAATTATAATGACAAATGACTTATTAATAGAGTTAGTAATAAAACAAAATTAAAAAATTGAATTATCTGTTTTGAATAAATATATAAAATATTTCTTTTTATCTTTGATTTTAGCTGGTATCAGTTATTTTTTTATTATCAGAATACATAAATCTAACAAAAAGGATAAAAGTGAGATAACTAACTTTTTAACATTTTCTCATAAACAAGGATTTTATAGAAAACCTTTTGAACTGACTATTTCATCAATTTCTCCAACAGATACGGTTTATTATACGTTGGATGGAAGTGTTCCTACAAAAAACTCCTTTATTTATAAATTTTCTGTAAAAATTGATTACAGATACAATGACCCGAATATAATCTCTAATATACCAACAACGCCAGATAACTATACTGGTATACAAAAATGGCATCCACCATTAGGTAAGATTTTTAAAGCAACAATTGTCAGAGCTGCTTCTGTTAGAAATAAAAATTTATCAAGCAAAGTATATACTTTAATTTTTTTTGTTGATACAAATATATATTCAAGATATAGTATGCCAATTGTTTCACTAATTACAGATGCTGATAATTTTTTTAGTTATGATAAAGGTATTTATGTTACCTGCAAATATTATGATAAAACCAATCCAAATTATACAGGAAACTATAGCCAAAGAGGTAGCAACTGGGAACGTCCTGTTAATATTGCTTTTTTAAAAAAAAACGGTGCTGTTACATTTTCACAAGATGCAGGCATAAGAATACATGGAACCAGCTCAAGAAAACATACTCAAAAAAGATTACGATTATACGCACGAAAAAAATATGGAAATCAATATTTTAACTATAAAATTTTCCCACAAAAAAATAAAAACAAATTTAAACGACTTATATTAGCTAATTTCCCGACATTTAAAGATGTATTAATATACAGCATCATAAAAGACCTAAATATAGATATGCCTGATTACAGACCTGTAATTGTATTTATAAATGGAGAATACTGGGGAATACATGTGATTAGAGACCAACTTGATAAATATTATCTTGCCTCAAAATATAATATTGATAAAAATAATATAGTTATTTTAGGAGGCAATAGTTTGATAAAACAGGAAACGGATAAACAATATAATAATCTGATTAAATTTGTTGAAAATAATAACCTGAAAATTCCAAAAAATTATCAGTATGTTAAAAATCAAATTGATATTGATTGCTATATTGACCACCAAATAGTTAGAATTTACACTAATTATTATGGCACTCATAATAATAAACTATGGCGACCTAAAACACAAAATGGTAAGTGGAGATGGTTTTTATATGATATGGACAAAGTTTTTAGTAACAGCAATAATAACCTGTTAAAACAACTTGTCTCTGAAAAAGATATAGATCCTGCAATTTTATTATTTAGAAATTTACTTAAAAACAAAGAGTTTAAAAATCAATTTATTGACAGATTCATTTTTTTGATGAATACTACATTTCAAAAAGATACTGTTTTAAATAAAATTAATGAACTTGAAAAATTGTATGAACCGGAAATAAAAGAACATTTTGATAGATGGTATAATAATATAGATGCTAAAGAATTTATAGGACTATCAAAAACAAATATTGATACTGTTAACTCTGTGGATGATATATTGTTTTATTACATATCACAACTAAAAGATTTTGCCGGGAAACGTCCTTATTATATGAAAAAATTTATAATGGAAGAATTTAATCTGAATAAATTTGATTATAATAATAAATGACTTATCAATAGAGTTAGTAATAAAACAAAATTAAAAAACTGAATTATCTATTTTGAATAAATTTATAAAATATTTCCTTTTATCTTTGATTTTGGCTTGTATTATTTCTTTTTTTATTATTAGAATACATAAATTTAATAATAAAACTAAAAATGAAATAACTAATTCCTTGACATTTTCCCATAAACAAGGATTTTATACAAAACCTTTTGAACTGACTATTTCATCAGTAATTTTCCCGACAGATACTATTTATTATACTTTAGATGGAAGTGTTCCTACAAAGAATTCTTTTACTTATTCTTCCCCTGTAAAAATTGATTACAGATATAATGATACAAATGTGATTTCTAATATATCAACTGCTTCCGATGCAGTTCTTAAAAAAAATCCATTTTTAAAACCTTTTGCAGATTCAATTGTCTTTAAAGCTACAATTATAAGAGCTGTTACTTATAGAGATAACATTCCTACAAGCAAAGTTTATACTTATACATTTTTTGTTGATTCAGTAATTTATTCAAAATATAGTTTGCCAATTATTTCACTAATTACAGATGCTAATAATCTTTTTGATTATGACAAAGGTATTTATGTTCCTGGTAAATATTATGATAAAACCAATCCAATATGGACTGGAAATCATTTTCAAAAAGGCAAACAATGGGAACGCCTTGTTAATATTACATTTTTTGAAAAAAACGGAGATATTGCTTTTTCACAGGATGCAGGGATTAGAATAAATGGATTGGGAACAAGACGATATCCATTTAAGCCATTCCGCCTTTATGCAAGAAATGAATATGGTAATAAATATTTCAACTATAAATTATTTCCTCAAAAAGAGCAAAATATATTTAAACGATTTGTTTTGCGAACCGCTATGGGCTCAGAAGAAATTGGATTTAAAGATGCTTTAATTCATAATATTGTAAGAAATTTGAATTTAGATATACAAGACAGCAGACCTGTAATAGTTTTCTTAAATGGTGAATACTGGGGTTTATACAAAGTCAGAGATTATCTTGATGAATATTATCTTTCTTTAAAATATAATATTGACAAAGATAAATTTGATATTTTAACAGGAATAAATACTATAATTGTTAAACAAGGTAGCAGAGAACATTATGATAACCTGATTAATTTTATTAAAAAAAATAATTTATCCTCTTTAGAAAATTATGAATATGTAAAAACTCAAATGAATATTAAAAATTTTATTGATTATCAGATAACAAATATTTATTTCAATAATATGGATTGGCTTGGGCAAGAAAACAATGCCAAATTTTGGCGACCACAAACTACCGATGCTAAATGGAGATGGTTTTTATGTGACCTTGACGATGCCTGTATGTTAAAATATAATTATGATTTTAATTTGTTAGGTTATGTTATTGATAATAGCAAACACCATACAGATATGTCAACTTTTCTTATAAGGAATTTACTTAAAAATGATGAATTTAAAAATCAATTTATTAACAGGTTTATCTTTTTAATGAACACAACATTTTATCCTGACACTGTTTTAAATAAAATTGATGAATTTGAAAAAAAATATGAACCGGAGGTAGAAAAAAATTTTAATCGGTGGTTTAAAATAGATTCAAGAACTCTTTCTATGCTTTCTAAACAGTATCTTGATACAAATTATGTTTCTTTTACTGTTTTTTGGCATAATGTAATAAATAAATCTTTAAAAGATTTTGCTGTTAATCGCCCTTATTATATGAAAAAGTTTTTAATAAAAGAGTTTAATCCGGATAGTTTAAAATAAATTACTTTTTAATTTGAAACCAAAGACAATAAAAAATATTGACCAGTATATTGGTAAACCAATCTCTGCTATCTTAACATTTTATGAAACCATAAGAAGTGTTTTTTTATTTAAAAGAAAAAATATACAAATAAAAAAAATAATATTTTTTAAGTTAACAGAACAGGGATCTAGTGTTTTAGCATATAGTGCTGTTAAAAAAGCTACTGCTCTTGTTCACAGAACAAACGTATATTTTTGTGTATTTAAAGATAACAGGGAGATTTTAGATATAATGAATATTATCCCAAAAGAAAATATATTGCCCGTAAGACAGAATAATATTTTTATTTTCCTTTTTGATTCAATAAAAGCTTTAATAAAGATTCGTAGATTAAAGATAGACACTGTTATTGATATGGAGTTTTTTTCCCGTGCTTCAGCTATTTTTATCTATCTGACAGGTGCAAAAAAACGAACAGGATATCATAAATTTACAAGCAGTTTGCCATACAGGGGCAATTTAATGACACATAAAATACAATATAATCCATATATACATATAGCTAAGTCATATCTTTTGTTGGTAGAATCTATTTTTTTAGATTATAGAGAAACTCCAATGCCTAAGATAAAAATTGATGATTTTAAAATTAATATTCCGAAATTTAAACCAACAGAGGCAGAAGTTATATCTTTAAAAGATAAAATAAAGGAACAAATAAAAAATGATATTAAGAGTCCAATTCTAATAATAAATCCTAATGCAAGTGATTTGGTAGCATTAAGAAGATGGCCAATATGTAATTTTATTGCTTTAATTAAAAAACTTATTAAAGAATTTACTGAACTGACAATAATTATAACAGGAGAATTGTCAGAGCAAAATATTGCAAAAGAAATATGTAATACAATTAATTCAAAAAGAATAATTAATCTTACAGGCAAAATATCTTTAAGAGAACTTACCACTCTTTATACAATATCAGATGTAAATGTAACTAATGATAGCGGACCAGGACATTTTGCCTCTTTAACAGATATAAACAATATTGTGCTTTTTGGTCCTGAAACACCAAGATTATTTGCACCGCTTGGAAAAAATACATATATAATGCAGTCAAACTTTGCATGTAGTCCTTGTATAAATATGTCTAACTACAGATTTTCTTCGTGTAAAAACAATCTTTGTATGCAGGCAATTAAAGTAGAACATGTTTATGATAAGGTTAAAGAAATATTGAAAAATACTAAATAATAAGATTATAAATTGATATGTTATTAAAAGTAATAAGAATGATTAAAAAGATAATATTTATCTCTTTAATTACAATAATACTTTTTGAATTTACTTGCTTTGTTTTAGTAAAGATTAATATTTTAAAAGGAGATGTTCCTCCATATAAATATATTAATAAATATATTATTAATCTTTCCGATAAACATTTGAAAGATTCTTATTATAACATTTTTTTTTGGGTAGATATTAATAAACATTTTGGACGTTGGCATTGTAATAATGCAAAATCTATACATATAAAATCACCGGATTATATTGTAGTATATACAACCAATTCCTATGGGGCAAGAGATAAAAAGCGAACATTAAAATCTAATGACAGGAAAAGAGTTGTTGTTTTAGGAGATTCTTTTATTGAAGGTTATGGAGTTGAAATGCCCGAAAGATTAACAAATATTTTAGAAAAAACCAGTTCTGTTGAGCATTTAAATTTTGGAGAATCCGGATTTGGTCAAACGCAGAGCTATCTGTTATATAAATATCTTGCTAAAAAATTTGACCATTCAACAGTATTGATAGGCATACTTCCTGATAATGATTTTTGTGATGATGATATTAACTCTGATTACAAAGATGTATATAAGCCATATTGGAGCGGCGATTATCCAAACTATAAATTAGTTTACCGTTTAGATAAACTGGAAAAATCTGCTCAATATTTTAATTGTAAAAATATAAATAAAAATAAATATAATTATGCATACAAAGATTATATAAAAATTAAGAAAAGAGGTGTATATCATACAATTCAAAATTTAATATTTTCTTTTTCTTTTACTTCCCGTTTTATCGGAGTTATTTCAAAAACGCAAAATTATTATATCTATTTTAATTTGTTTAAATCAGAAATAAATACTCTTAAAAACAGAAGCAAGTTCTATACTTATAATGAAGATGAACTTAACAGAATGAAATATTCATTAAAAATGATTAGAGAAGAAGCCATTGATAAAAAAATTATTGTATTTACAATTCCAAAATTAAATGATATTAAAGTATATGATAAACTACACAAAAGTCCTTTGGGAGAACAACTTTCAATATTTTGTAAACAAAACAAGATTGAATTTATAGATTTATTACCTTTAATGCATAATTATACTAATAACTGGGATGAATTATATTACAAATTTGACCCTCACTGGACACCAAAAGGACATAAAGTTGCAGCCAAATTAATTCTACATAATATTAAAAATTATCCTTAATGAATAAAAATCTTAAATATTTAAAAATATTTGGTCTGAAACTATCAAAAAAGCAATTTTTTATTGGCTTATCTCTTATTGTTTTATTTTTTATTTATGGATTATACAATTTTATTGGTTATATATCAAAAGTAAAAATTTATGAACCTGTAAGTATTGAAGTTAAAGGATTAAATGATAATGATTTTAATGCTGTAAATATTTATGGAATTTCACCTAAAAACAGAATACTTATCTTAAACAAACTACCCGAATTACATAATTGGGACTATAATTATTATCGTTACTATAAAAAAATTATGCTATCTGCTCCTGATAGTATTATTGATAAAATAAAACAAATTAATATTAAGATTGGTAAGTCAAAATATACTTATGATAATAAAAAATTTAAACAACAATGGATTAAAGTAAAAGAAGAGTCAAATATAACGACTTATGAACTTCCTGATAATGTAAGAGGAAATACTTCTGTAATTTTTGAATTATGGTCAGTTTTATATACAGGAGGAAAAATAAAGACAATATTAATAGTAAGTTTAATAATAGTTATAGCAATATTATTGTATTATAATCATACAAGATTAAAATCATTTTTTATAAAATTTCCAAATAATAAAAGATTTAGGATTATACTTGTTTTAGCTCTAATTATAATTTATTATATCATATTTTCACAAAAAGCATCTTTCACTGATTTTACTAATTTCAGAGAAGATTATATGATGTATCAGTCAGTTGGAGTAAATTTTGCAAAAGGACATGGTATTCAAAAATTTGGTGGAATTGAGAAATTTAAAGAATATAAATTTTATTCTAATACACCATACAGAAATTTTACAGTTAAACATTTTTATGAAATTGGTGGATGTGATTTTTTTTTCATGACGCCTGGCTATACTTTATTTTTAGGTATAATATATAAAATATTTGGTGTTAGTCCTTTGATTGTTAAATATATACAATTGTTACTGTTAATTATTGTTGCTGCATTTTTACCACTAATAGGTTATCATCTCTGGAAATATTCCGGCTTTGTCAGTGGTTTAATAGCAAGTCCTTTATATATTGCTTTTAATTATAAGATTTCTGAAGGAATAATGACAGAGTCATTGGTAACATTTTTTATTTTTTTAATTGTTATATCATTTATTTATTTTAAGTCAAAAAAAAATCTGCTGTCATCTGTTATACTTGGTATTATCTTAGGATTAAGTGTCTTGGTAAAGGGAACTTTAATATTTATTCCATTCTTATTTTTTTTATATCTTTTGATAAAATTTTATAAGACAAATACAAAAAAGATATTAAAGAGTTTATTAGTCATAATCACAACTTTTATCTTAACAATACTACCATGGTCAATATATGCCAATATAAAAATATCTCATTCTATAATATCAGCTAAACAAATAAAAACAATTATATCAAATAATGCTATATACAGGGATAATAAAATATCTTTATTAGATAGCTTATCTATACAAAATAAAACAGATAATAAATTATTTGAGATAAGCAGAGCTGTTTTATCAGATGATACTTTATCAGAACAAGCTAAAGATTTTTTCTTTGATGCTTTTATAAACGACTCTTTTATTATTTTATCTGCACAAGGTAAATCTGTGTTATTAGATGGACATAATGAATTTGTTGTGAATAAAGGTAAAGCAGAACCTGAATGGAGAGATGATAAAAATTGTTTTTATAATAATGATAAAATGAAAGCTTCTTCAAGTATAATAAGAGTCATTAATTTTTATAAACATTATCCAAATTTAATATTGAAATTAATAAAAAAGAAAATAGTTATAAGTTTTTCATTCTTCAAATTTTTTTGGCTTATATTGGCTATATTTATTATTGAGTCCTATGGATTTTTTATTAATAAATATTTTAAAAATAAATTGTTTTACCTACTTTTTACCATACTTACCATACCGATATTTTTTTTACCTTTTTATTATAATGTTACAAACAATAATATAATATATATTTTTTTGATTTTAATACCACCTGTCATCTTCACTATTATCAATAAAGCTAAGCATACTGTCTTTAAAGTTCCTGTTATATTTTATATCATCTTTTTAAACTTTTTTCTTATGACAATTATTTTTTATGGCTTTCAGCGACTAATTATAGTAATAAACTTCATATTTGTTTTTACATCTGTATATTATTTATTAAAATATATTCTTATTACATTAAAAAGATTGAATATAAATTTATGTCTAAAGCAATAAAAAAATTTATAAAACAGTTATATTTTTTGGTATATAGTTCTAATATTGTTCCTGCTCATTAGGAAAATTTTGTGATTTTACATCATTTATATATGAAGTAACAGCATCTGTAATTTCTTTGTAAAGATTATGATATCTTCTTAGAAAACGAGGTGAGAATTCCTGAGTGATTCCTAACATATCATGTAAAACCAAGACCTGTCCATCAACATTTCTTCCTGCTCCTATTCCTATTGTTGGAATTTTAATCTCTTTTGTAACTTTAGCAGATAACTTTGCCGGTATTTTTTCTAAAACAATAGCAAAACAACCTGCCTTTTCAAGAATTTTTGCATCTTCAACAAGTTTCAATGCTTCATCATTTTCAGTAGCTCTTACAACATAAGTTCCAAACTTATGAATTGATTGAGGTGTTAATCCTAAATGCCCCATAACAGGAATACCTGCTGACAGAATTCTATTAACAGATTCAATAATTTCTTCTCCACCTTCCAATTTTACTGCATCTGCTGCTGATTCTTTCATAATCCTTATTGAAGAATTTAATGCCTCTTTAGAGTTCCCCTGATAAGTACCAAATGGTAAATCAACAACAACAAATGCACGCGAAACACCTTGCATAACGCATTTGGCATGATAAATCATCTCATTTAATGTTATTGGAAGCGTTGTCTTATTGCCTGCCATAACATTGGAAGCAGAATCTCCGACAAGAATAACATCTATGTTAGCTTTGTCAAGTATCCGAGCCATAGAATAATCATAAGCTGTTAACATTGCTATCTTCTTGCCTTTCAACTTCATCTTCTGCAAAACATGAGTTGTAACCTTATTTATTACTTTATGAATAGTCATATATTTATTTTTTTATAACGACAAATTTACAAAGTTTTATTATTAATCAAATATATCAAGTTAAAAAATACAGAATATGATATTATTCCAAAACCAATTTCTTTACTATCAGACCTTTTTGTGTTAAAATCTTAATAAAATATATTCCTTTGGCATGGTCACTTAAATCAATAATTTTGTTTTGTAGAGACACAAAATCTTGTGTCTCTACAATTTGTCCATAAATATTTATGATTTTCATAGATTGAATATTTTCTCCTTGCAAAGTAAAAATGCCTTTTGTTGGATTTGGATATATCTGTATCAAATTAGAAGTTATTATTTCATTAACTTTTGTAATAACATTACCGTTTTCATCTGTTTTTATCAGATAAACGTCGCCAGCGCCAGCACCGAAACTCTGTGTTTCACCGGCGATGATATATCCATTATCATTGGTTTGATGAATTGCTCTTCCATAATCCCACGAAGAATCCCCAAATGTCTTTGTCCATAATGTATCGCCATTTTCATCTGTCTTTATAATATAAACATCTCCATAGCCAATGCAATAGCTCCATGTTATACCTGATATTATAAAACCATTATCATTTGTCTGTTCAACTGACTTCCCATACTCCCAGTATACGCCACCATACGTCTTTGTCCATAAAGTATCGCCGTTTTCATCTGTTTTTATCAAATAAATGTCATCGCTTCCGGCACCAAAACTCCATGTTAAGCCCGTGATAATATATCCATTATCGTTTGTCTGCTGAACACAATATCCATAGTCCTTTTCAGTGCCACCATAGGTCTTGGTCCATAATGTATCACCATTTTCGTCTGTTTTTATTAAAAAGACATCATTATCTCCGGCACCAAAGCTCCATGTCATACCGGCAATAATATATCCGCTATCAATTGTTTGCTGCATTGAATATCCTTTATCATCATATATGCCACCAAATGTTTTTGTCCATAATGTATCACCGTTTTTATCTGTTTTTATAAGATAAGCATCAAAGTTGCCGGCACCAAAACTTTTTGTTTCTCCTGCAATAACATATCCACTATCGTTTGTTTGTCTTACTGAATATCCATAATCTTCATCTATACCACCAAAAAATTTTGTCCATAATGTATCGCCATTCTCATCTGTTTTTATAAGGTAAACATCGGAAGTATCATTGCCAAAACTTTTAGTAGAACCGGTAACAATATATCCATTATCATTGGTTTGCTGAACAAATTGTCCACAATCATATTTTGTTCCACCAAAGGTCTTTGTCCATAAAGTATCGCCATTTTCATCTGTTTTTATAAGATAAACATCAGCGTCTCCAGCACCAAAACTTTTAGTATAGCCGGTAATAATATATCCATTGTCATTAGTTTGATGAACCGAGTATCCGTAATCATAGTTGCTACCGCCATAGGTCTTTTCAAATGTAATTTGTCCTATTGCTATATAGTATAACAACAAAAATATTACTGAAATTGTAATTTTTTTCATTTTTTTTGGTTTATAAAATTAAAATTATTTTGTATATATTCAAAAATTTTAAGATTTTTATATCTGCAAATTTAATACTATTATTTTAGAAAGTTATAGGGAACTTCTATTAATTCATTTCTTTCAAGAAACAAATATAATGAATAAGATGCGAGACATAAATATTTCTTAATAGCCATAGCTATTAAGAAATATTTTGTCGAAGTCAGATTGTTTATTATATTTGTTCCCTTTGGGTTTTCAGAGTTTCCCATATACTTCTTCAGATTTTCTTGCATTATCCCGATAGTGTTTTAAAAATCTTCCTCGTCTATGGAAAATTCTGAAAATCTTGATGCGAATAAATTAATAGAAGTCCCCTATAGATATTTATTGTTATATAAATATAAAAAAATGTTAAAATCAAAAATAATAAAGTTATTTTTAGTTTTTTTGATAATCTATTAGTAATTTTGTAATTTTATTAATAAAATATAGAATTATATTATTTATCTGTTTTTTTAAATAAGAAACAAAAACTATATTTTTTCGTATTACTAAAATAATATAAATTTATTGTTTTACCTAAATTATGCGATATAAATATAATGAAATATCATATTAGTTATCAGGCAGTTGCCTGACCGATTTAGAAATTATTGTAATTCACCAAATTAATGAAAGTGAATTGCTTATAATTTTTTAATCGTTGGGTTTTATTCAGTTTCTTTAATATTATAAGTATTTTTAAGTTAAAAGTATATCTATTATAATTATAAATGAAATATTTCAAATATTTAATTCTTATTTTTTTTATTTTTCCTTTATATCTGTATTCTCAAGATGATGATGAAGAAAGTGAAGGCGGAGGTGAATTTGAAGAAGCATGGGGAATAAAACCTGAATATGCTCCTAAAAAAGAAAAACATCTAAATATGATGGATGATAAAGGAGAACAAGGTCTCTGGAAGTTTTACACACGGGATGGCATTTTATTTTATGAAGTAACATTTAAAAATGGAAGCAGAAATGGAATGTGTAAAAAATATTATCCTTATAATGGAGTTTTAAGAGAAGAAGCAGAATTTTTTTATGGTAGGAAAGAAGGTATATATACACAATATTCTTATAACGGAGAAATTGTTAAAGAGGGTTCTTATAAAGCTAGCAGAAGAGATGGCTCCTGGATATTTTATCGCTCCAGGTCAGGCGAGAAAAGAGCAGAAGGTGATTACTTTATGGGAGATAAAACAGGAGTATGGAAATATTATAATAGAAGAGGGCAGCTATCTTATAAGGGCAAATATTTTAATGGGAAAAGAGACGGAAACTGGGAAATCTATGACTCTAAAGGAGCTGTTAAAGCTGTTAATAAATACGTAAATGGTGTGCTGCAAGGAGAAAAATCTAAAGCTACAAAAATTAAAAAACCTACAGGAAAAGGTGCTAAAACAACATCAAAAACCAATGCCGAAGCACTAAACAAAGAAAAAGGTCAAGGGAAAACTCACTAAATCTAAATCCTATACAGTTATACTCTGCTTCGTAATAATTTGAGCTAATTTATCAGGCAGTTGCCTGAAAACAATTATAATTTTAACATATAGTCATTAATTGTCATTAGTAGTCATTAAATAGTCAATAAGCAACTAAATGACGGCGAAGCTAAATGACCATAAATGACAGTGAGCGAAGCGAGCAAATGACTATGAATGACAGCGAAGCTAAATGACAAATTATATTACACAAAATATAACCACTCAAAGTATAATATAATATTTTATCACTCCTTTTTATAAAGCACAAAAAATTTATTTTTGTCAAAATAATTGGACTGAGCAAACAAAAATTCTTAATAAAAATCACAGGAAAATCAATAATGAGTAAACTTAAAAATTTTCTCTATTTCAACAAAACAGAACGAAGAGGAATTTTTGTATTACTGTCAATGCTGCTACTATTAATCATATCTCCTTATCTTTTTAAACTTTTTAAGCCAAAAGAAAAGATTGATTTCCTGAATTTTGAAAAAGAAATAGTCAGTTTTGAAAAAAATCAAAAAAAAGTTGAGCAATCACATTATAAATCAAAAACAAAATATAAAAAACATAGCAAATCAAATATTGAAGTAAATTTAACTCCTTTCTATTTTGACCCAAACAACCTATCTGTTAATCAATGGAAAAAATTAGGACTGAACAAAGGACAAATCAAAACTATTAAAAATTTTGAAGCAAAAGAAGGTAAGTTTTACAAAAAAGAAGATTTGAAAAAAATATATTCTATCTCTGAAAAAGAATATAATATATTAGAACCTTATATACAAATCAAAAAAACTATTCAGCATAAACAATATAAACATAAACAATATAAAGATAAAAGCATAACAAAAAAACCTGTAATAATTGTTGAGTTAAATTCTGCGGACTCTTTAGATTTGCTCAATATCAAAGGAATAGGTCCATACTTCTCCAATAGTATTATCAAATTCAGAAATCTGCTTGGCGGATTCTGTAAATATGAACAATTGTTGGAAGTATATGGAATGGATACCACAAGATACCTTCAAATTCTACCTTTTGTTGAAATTAATAAGGACTCAATAAAAAAAATAAATATAAACAAAACATCTATAAAAAAATTAATCAGACATCCTTATATAGATTATTATCTCGCAAAAGATATCTTACAATACAAGGACAAAAACAAAAAATATAAATCTATCTCTGAGATTAAAAATCTTGACTTGATTTATGATGAACTATTTCAAAAAATTAAACCTTATATAACTGTTAATTAGTGTTCGTTCATAAAGTCACTGGTAAACCGTTGAAACGGTTATATCTATGTGACTTTTATTATACACCTCGTTGAAACGAGGTGCTAATGATATAGGAATATTATTAACACCGTGATTTATCACAATGTCGTTTAGTTAAGGAATAATGTTTTAAAAATCAGATTAGCACCACAATT
>CAZZDX010000049.1:0-14157 GCA_964653185.1 uncultured Bacteroidales bacterium | reverse complement strand
GGAAACCATTTGGAAGTACCCCTTTATTTAAAATTTAGTCGGTCAGTAGTGATTTAATAACAAAAAACAAAAAGTGGAGACCAGAAACCACTTTAAAAACGGGGCGATACCGAAAAGCCTTATGAGTAGGGAAAAATAAAAATTAAATAAAATGAAAAAAGTAAAATTTAACAAAAAGTTACAGTTAAATAAAGAAACTGTGGCTAATTTAAACAATGAGGAAATGAAAAATTTAAAGGGCGGGGGACCAATTACAATTATTAATTGTCAAACTGTGTTAACAATATGTGCATCTTGTATCAACACAAATTGTGGTGGTGCTTGTTCCGATCCATGTTGGTCGGCACAAGGTTCTTGCCACTGCTAATCCAATCTCTGTCCAATCGTTCCGATACATGTTGGTCGGAACGAAGTTGTGTGTGTCAATAATTCACCATTGTAGAATTTAATAAGCATCTTCAGAAATATTTGAAGATGCTTATTACAAACTTTATTACATTAATGAAAACTAAATATATATTATTCTTATTCTTGACTTCTTGCTTGGTATTTTTTTGGAATACAAAAAGTGAGGCTCAATTGAAAAAAATTAATGATGACTGGGACTCATTTGTCAAAGAATATTCGATAGAAATACAACTAAATGACACAACCAATCTAAAAAAAGTTTTACAATTTGTAAATAACAAAAAGATTGTGTTTTTGGGAGAAAATTCTCATTTTGTTAATGAATTCAGTATTATAAAAAGAAATTTAATAAAGTACTTTCATAAAAATGGCGGGGTCAATTTGTTGTTATTTGAAGCTGGTCTTTGGGATGTATATATCAGCTTTTATTTCAAAGATAGTTTGGATTCAAAAAATTTAATGAAAAATTCGTTGCATCAAGTTTGGTGGAATGATGAAAATATTAGTTTAATGGATTACTTAAAAAATTCTGACATCAAAGTGATGGGTTTTGATTGTAATCCATCCTCACCTTTTTCAAGGGGTCTTACTAAAAAATATTTTGAAAAATTTAGTCCTCAATTATCTTCAATTATTAATACTACAGATAGCCTTTACTTTATTTACCAATACTTTAATTCACTGAAAAATATGTCAAACTTTACTTCAAAAAAACGGCTCGAAAAAATTGATAGCTTAAAAAACATAAGTTCCCAAAATTATAAAATTATTTTAGAAAATATTGGAAATTATAGGATAAATCAATCAAAAGAAGATTCTTTGACTTTTTCTATTTTTTGTAGGAGTGTATCTGACAAACTCTTTTTGATGGAGCATAGTAATAAAAAAAATGCAGGAAAACTCAGGGAAAATCTTATGGCAAGCAATATTGAATATATAATTAATAATATATTTCCTAATGAGAAAGCTATTGCTTGGGCACATAATTATCATATAGTTGAAATGCCTAAATTATTCAAAAACATTGATAATAATAGTGTTTATAAATTAGGTCTTTATTACTATTCTGGGGAGGTTGGTTTGATGTTTTCTCAAAAGAATAAATTTATAAATAAACATCGAAAAAAAAGTATAGAGAATATCATATTTCATAGTGGATTTAGAAATACTTTTATAGATTTTAGCAATCAAAAAAACAGGAACAATTCAAATGAATGGTTGTTTAGAAAAATTTCGAGTCGTGTTGGTGTATACAACACAAAAATAATTCCAAATAAGAAATATGATGGAATAATTTTAATAGACAAAGTTTCTGCTTCACAAATAATTAAATTTTATGAATGAAATTATAGTTAAAAAAATAAAAGAGATATTGGATACAATAATCAAAAATAAAAATTTAACAAATAATAATATTGGATTATTGGGGGGAAAATCAGGCGAAGTTATGTTTTATTTATATTATGCTGATTTTTTTAATGATTCAACATATTATGAAAAAGGATTAAGTTTATTGGAAAAAATTTTTGACGAAATATCTGATGGATATAGTTATCCTACATTTTGTGTAGGGATTGCTGGTGTTGGCTGGGCTGTTGAACACCTTGCTCAGAATAATTTTATAGAAACTAATACTAACGAAACATTAGGGAATATTGATACATACCTTGCCAGTAAAATGCTTTATGATTTAGAAAAAAATAATAATTATGATTTTCTCCATGGAGCAATTGGTATTGGAATATATTTTTTAAATCATTTATCTAACACAAAATCAAAAAAGTATTTAATTCAATTAATAGATAAATTGGAAAGACAAAGTATTGAAGAAAAAGATGGTGCTTTAAAATGGGAATCTGTTGTACAGGATATTAATGAACAACCAAAAAAAGTATTTAATTTGAGTCTCTCACATGGTATAGCAAGTATTGTTGCTTTTCTTGCAAAAGCTTATACTTATGGTGTTTATAAAGAAAAAGTAAAACCAATGCTTGAAAATGCTGTTAAATATATACTAAAACAAAAACTTAATCCGAACATTTATGGATCGTATTTCCCAAGTTGGATATGTAACGATGAACCTGTAAGTAAAAGTCGCCTTGCTTGGTGTTATGGCGATTTGGGAATAGCTGTAACAATATATCAAGCTGGTAAAGCATTAAATAATAAAGAGTGGGAGCAAATAGCAATAGAAGTATTGCTGCATGCAAGTAACAGACGGGATTTAGAAAAAGAATTTGTTGTAGATGCATGCTTGTGCCATGGAACAGCAAGTATGTCACATATATTTAACAGGATGTACAGAAACACAGGGATAGAAAAATTTAAAGAAACATCTAAATTTTGGCTTAACGAAACACTAAAAATGGCAAAATTTGAAGATGGATTAGCTGGTTATAAAACATGGTTTGGCGAAAAACATGGCGGATGGAAAAAAGAATATGGAATTCTTGAAGGTATTGCAGGAACAGGACTTGTACTAATATCAGCAATATCAGATAAAGAATCTAAATGGGATGAGTGTTTGTTGTTATCATAGTTATATAATATGTTAAAAGAAATTAAAAAAAAATACCATCCTTTCAATCATTTTCTTATCAGAACACCGCTTTTCCCTTTGCAAATGCTTGATAAATTTAATGAAGAAAATTTAAAACCATTATTTCAAAATCACGTTGTTTCTGAGGCTATTTTTCTTGCCTCTCCTGTTTTGCATAGTGAGTGTACCAAATGGCTAAATAATGAAATCAAAGAGAAAAAAAAAGAGCAACGCATAGTATTTTCTCTTATGCGGTATCTACTGCGTATGTCAACACGATGTACGCCATTCGGACTTTTTGCCGGATGCACAGTTGGAGAATGGGCAACAAATGATAATGAACAAAATGCTTTAAAAGAATTTCTGTTAAGTCCACAAAACGAATATAAAAGCCATACTCGCCTGGATATGCACTATCTATGTGCATTATCACAAAATTTATCGAACAATCCGTTAATAAAAGATATTCTAAAATTTTATCCTAACAGCAGTATATATAAATGCGGTACACAGCTACGTTATGTTGAATATCGCTATGTAAATAAAAAAAGGAGTCATCATCTTATGGTAGTTGACGATTCGGATTATTTACAAACTATATTACAAGCAGCGAAAAAAGGTTCTGATATTAAGACTATGGCCGAATTGTTAGTTAATAATGAAATAAGTTATGAAGAATCAAAAGAGTTTATAAATGAACTTATTGAAAGCCAACTACTAGTAAATGAATTAGAACCAGCTATTACCGGACCCGAGTTCCTTGAACAAATATTACAAGTTCTTAAAAAAATTGACGCCATTGACGAAATAAAAGAAACTCTTATAAAAACAAAACAGGATATAGAAAGCATTGATAACAGTATATTAGGAATAGATGTATCAAAATACTTGTCTATTGCAGAAAATCTAAAAAAACTTAAAACGAAATATGAGCTAAATCTATTATTCCAAACAGACATGATAAAGCCGTCTAAAAGTAATTTACTTAATAAATCTTATGCTGAAGACGTACTGAAGGCAATTGCTATAATGAATAAATTCACAGCATTGAAGTCAAGCACAAATTTAAAACAGTTTAGGGAAGTTTTCTATGAACGATATGAAGATAAAGAAGTTTCATTAGTAGAAGTATTAGACACAGACACAGGCATAGGTTATAAGCAAGGTGCTGCAGACTTAGGTGATATAGCTCCTTTAGTTGATGACATTGGCATACCATATAATGGAAATGGAAACTCAGAAATACCATGGAATTCAATAGAGTCATTTTTATTAAAAAAATATTTCAAAGCATACAAACAGGGATTATATGAAGTAAGCTTTACCGATAAGGAACTTGAGGCATTCAAAAACAATTATGATGATTTGCCAGATACATTGGCACCTATGGTTCAACTATATCAAGACAAATTATATATATCTTCTGCAGGAGGTTCAAGTGCTGCCAATTTACTTGGGCGTTTTTGTCATTCTAATAATACTATTTATGACATGACAAAAGAAATTACAGCAAAAGAAAATCTTTTGAATCCTGATGTGATTTTTGCAGAGATTATTCATCTTCCAGAATCACGTACAGGCAATATTTTACTGCGTCCAATTTTACGTGATTACGAAATACCCTATCTTGCAAAAGCACAAGTTGATAAAAAGCATCAAATATTACTAAACGACTTAATGATTTCAGTGAAAGGGAACAAAATATTTTTACGTTCAAAGCGGCTAAATAAAGAAATTATACCGCGATTATCTACTGCTCATAATTATTCATTTAATTCTTTACCGATTTATCATTTCCTTTGCGATTTGCAGTTACAGAACGGCAGAGGCAGTGTTGGGTTTAGTTGGGGTGTTTTGCGAAATGAATTTACTTTCCTTCCCCGTATTTCATACCAAAATGTGATACTTTCTCTTGCCCAATGGAATTTGCGGAAAGAAAATTTTGAAGAACTTATTAAATGTGAAGAAAATGATTTACCTGAAAAAATTGGTGAATGGTGCAAGAAATTTAATATTCCACGCTACATCGCTCTTGCCGATGGTGACAACGAATTAGTTATTGATATTGAAAATATTTTATGTGTTAAAACATTTATTGATGCAATTAAAAAACGACCATATATTAAATTAATTGAGTTTCTTTTTGACCCCGAAACAGCTATTGTTAAAAGTGAGGAAGGTCGCTTTGCCAATCAGTTTATTATTCCTTTTTGCAAAATAAAAGAAAGTAAACAGCAAGAAAATCAAGATAAAGTATTTGATGGCATTGATAAAATACCTAAACGTACATTTACTATTGGTGATGAATGGCTTTATTATAAGTTTTATACTGGAGCTAAAACTGCTGATTCTATACTTACTGATGTTTTAAAACCAGTTACCAAGCAACTATTATCAAAAAAAATTGTTGATAAATGGTTTTTTATCCGCTACGCCGACCATGATTTACACCTCAGAGTGAGATTTCACCTGCCTGATTTGAATAAAATTGGGGATGCAATCAAAGCGATTAAATATTTTATTAGCCCATTTACATCAAATAACTTAATCTGGGAAACACAGACAGATACTTATCAAAGAGAACTAGAACGATATGGTCCAAATACTATGAAATTATCTGAAAGTTTGTTTTTTCACGACAGTGTTATGATTGTAAATATAATTGATATGATTGAAGGGGACGAAGGAGAGATAATTCGCTGGTTATTTGGATTAAGAACTATTGACGCATTACTTGACGACTTTCAGTATAAAATGGAACAAAAACTAGAATTACTTGAGACACTCAAAAATAGTTTTGGAAAAGAATTTGGCATAAATAGAAGTTTAAAAAAACAATTAGATGATAAATACAGAAAAGAAAGAACAGCAATAAACGAAGTATTAGACAAAACCAAAGATCAAAATAGCGAAATAAAACCTTTGTTTGAGCAATTAAATAAAAAATCAGTTGCTATAAAACCAATAGTAGAAGATATTCTAACATTAAATCAAAACAATAAATTAAATACTTCGTTAAATGATTTAATGTCAAGTTATATTCACATGATGATGAACCGTTTGTTCAAGTCAAAGCAAAGAGTGCACGAAATGGTATTGTATGATTTTTTATATAGATATTACAGATCAGAAATTGCAAAGAAAAAGTTTAAATAATTTTTTATACCTTTGCCATTCGAAAATAAATCAAAAATCTAAAATGCCCAAATTCCCTTTTTACACCCAACTTGACGCAATGGACTGCGGTGCTACTTGCTTGCGTATGATTGCTAAATACTATGGTAAAAATTACACACTGCAAACATTAAGAGAACGTTGTTATATCACGCGTGAAGGCGTATCTATGCTTGGCATTAGTGATGCTGCTGAGAGTATTGGTATGCGCTCAATGGGAGTGAGTATGTCCTATGAAAAACTAATTAAAGAAGTACCTTTACCCTGCATAGCACACTGGAAACAAAACCATTTTGTAGTTATTTATAATATTAAAAAAAAAACTTCCATCCTCTCCAAATGGAGAGGGGTTGGAAGTGAGGTCATTCATATTGCAGACCCAGCCCACGGCATTATAAAATACACCAAACAAGAATTCCTTGATAACTGGCTCAGTACAAAAAAACAAGGCGAAAACAAAGGTATCTGTTTATTACTTGAACCTACACCCGATTTTTATAAGCAGGAAGATGAAAAATTAGATAAATCAAAATTTAAATTTTTATTTTCCTACCTCAGACCACACAAAAAATTTATTACTCAACTCATTCTGGGAATGATAGTTGGTAGTTTGCTTCAGCTTATTTTCCCTTTTCTTACACAGTCAATAGTTGACATAGGCATCAGCAACCAGAATATCGGTTTTATTTACCTTGTGCTTATTGCTCAATTAGTGCTTTTTATCAGCCGTATATCTGTTGATTTTATCCGTAGCTGGATATTACTGCATATCAGCACAAGAATTAATATTTCTTTAATATCCGATTTCCTTATTAAAATGATGAAATTACCAATCGGCTTTTTTGATACAAAAATGATTGGTGATATTATGCAACGTATAGGTGATCATACACGTATTCAATCATTTTTAACAACATCTACCCTCAACATTCTGTTTTCAATGGTAAACCTTGTGACTTTCGGTATTGTGCTTGCTATTTACAGTATTAAAATATTTATCATTTTTTTAATTGGCAGTATTTTGTATATAGTTTGGATTTACCTTTTTATGAAAAAACGTCGTGCTCTGGATTTTAAACGTTTTGCTCAATTATCTGATAATCAAAGCAACTTAATACAACTTATTCAGGGTATGCCTGAAATTAAACTAAACAATTGTGAAAAACAAAAACGTTGGGACTGGGAAAGAATACAGGCAAAACTGTTTAAGGTAAATGTAAAAAGTTTATCTTTAGAACAATATCAGCAAGTGGGCTCTGTTTTTTTTAACGAAACAAAAAATATTTTAATTACATTTATTGCAGCAATATCAGTTATTAATGGTAGTATGACACTTGGTATGATGCTGGCAGTCCAGTATATTATCGGTCAGTTAAACAGTCCTATTGACCAAATGATTAATTTTATGCATACCACACAGGATGCAAAAATAAGTTTGGAGCGTCTTGGTGAAATACATAATAAAGAAGATGAAGAATCACCAGACCAGAAAAAAATCACAATTATACCTGAAAACAAAAATATTAATATAGCAAATCTCTCTTTTCAGTATGAAGGTCCACATTCTGAATTTGTATTAAGAGATTTAGAAGTGCATATACCAGAAACTAAAGTAACCGCAATTGTTGGTTCAAGCGGTAGCGGTAAGACCACTCTGATTAAGCTAATGCTCGGTTTTTACCCGCCTACAAAAGGCGATATAAAAATTGGTGATATACGATTAAACAACTTTAGCAATCGTGTATGGCGACAAAAATGCGGTGTAGTAATGCAAGACGGCTATATTTTTTCAGATTCTATTGCAAAAAATATAGCAGTAAGCGATGAAACGATTGATCAGGAAAAATTATTAAATGCAGTAAAAATAGCCAATATTCAGGATTTTGTTGAATCATTGCCACTTGGTTATAATACAAAAATAGGAGATGAAGGACATGGTTTAAGTCAGGGACAAAAGCAACGTATCCTTATTGCCCGTGCAGTTTACAAAGACCCTGAATATTTGTTCTTTGATGAAGCAACAAATGCTCTTGATGCTAATAATGAACGTAAAATAATGGAAAATCTTGATAAATTTTTCAAAGGCAAAACAGTTGTTATTGTAGCACATAGATTAAGCACTGTAAAAAATGCAGACCAGATTGTTGTATTAGAAAAAGGAAATATTATAGAAAAAGGCACACATGAGGATTTAACAAAAAAGAAGGGTGCATATTATACATTAGTAAAAAATCAGTTAGAACTTGGTAATTAATTCGTGATAATTAGTGAAATTAGTGTCTAAATATGTTACAACAAGAAAGAAAAAATAAATAAAATAGAAATTCGCATTATACATTAGTAAAAAATCAGTTAGAACTTAGTAATTAATTCGTGATAATTAGTGAAATTAGTGTCTAAATATGTTACAACAAGAAAGAAAAAATAAATAAAATAGAAATTCGCATTATACATTAGTAAAAAATCAGTTAGAACTTAGTAATTAATTCGTGATAATTAGTGAAATTAGTGTCTAAATATGTTACAACAAGAAGAAATAAATAAAATAGAAATTCGCAGTGAAGAAGTGCAGGAAATACTTGGTCATATCCCTTCGTGGATTATCAGGGCAGGTATTTCTGTTATTTTTATTGTGATTTTTGCTATATTAACAGGTAGTTTCTTTTTTAAATACCCCGATATTATTACAGCTCAGATTGTAGTAACAACAAAAAATCCTCCTGCATCTTTAAACGCACGCACTAACGGAAAAATACAACAATTATTTGTTTCTGATAATCAATTAATACAACAAAATACTGTTTTGGCTATTCTTGAGAATACTGCTGATTATAAGGATGTTAAAGAAGTAAAAAATACAATAAAAAAAATAAATAAGATAAATTTAAAAAATCTGTCAGAACTTGATAAAGCATTAAACAAAGAATTTATTCTCGGTGAATTACAACAATCTTTTTCTACTTTTTTAAGCCAGTTAAATAATTATATCAATTTTATTGAATTAGATTATTATAGCGAAAAGATAAAATCAGTAAAACAGCAAATAAAAGATTATAATTTATATTATAATAGGTTATGGATACAAAAAAATATACAGGAAAAAGAATTAAAAATTGCAGAAACACAGTTAGAACGTGATAAAACACTTTATAATAAAGGAGTTTATGCCAAAACTGATTTTGAAAAAGCTGAAAAAGCTTATTTACAAGAAAAACTGTTGTTTGAAAATACAAAAACAACACTGGTTAATACACAAATGCAAATTAATCAGATTGACCAACAAATATTAGATTTAAAACTTCAAAAAGTTCAGGAAGAAAACAAACAGCAAATTGCTATAGAAGAAGCATTACAAAACTTAAAAAGCAGTATTGCTAACTGGGAAAAAACTTATTTGATAATATCACCCATTCAAGGGAAAGTAACATTCATAAAATTCTGGAGTAAAAATCAAAATGTAACTGCTGGCGAGTCTGTTGTTACTGTTGTTCCTGATAAAGAAATTGAAATTATTGGGAAAGTAAAATTATTATCAGCAGGATCAGGTAAAGTAAAAGCAGGTCAAGATGTAAATATCAAATTAGATAATTTTCCATATATGGAATACGGAATGATTCGTGCAAAAGTTAAATCAATATCACTTGTTCCTGAAAACACAGAACAAGGGGCTATTTATACTGCAGAAATTGATATGCCTGACACTCTTATAACAAATTATGGTAAAAAATTACAATTCACACAGGAGATGACAGGTACAGCCGAAATAATTACTGAAGATATAAAATTAATTGAACGGTTTATTAATCCAATAAAATCATTACTAAAAAAGAATTTATAATTATTTTTATTAAAAATCAATAATTATTTTTTATTTTAGAGGCATTTTTTCACAAACAATTAAACATTTTAAAATAAATGAGAACAATAAAATTTATATCAGTCATTTTGTTTTTTATACAATGTAGTTATCTTAATGCTCAGGATAAAGTATGGACATTAGAGCAATGTATAGAGCAGGCATATAAAGAGAATATTCAAATTAAGCAAAGTCAGTTAAATAATGAAATAAATGAGTTTAGCATTGAGCAATCCAAGGCAAATCGTATTCCTACATTAAACGCAAATGCCGAGCAATCGTTTTCATGGGGCAGTTCAATAGATCCTGTAACAAGTGTATATCAGGAAGATAAAAATTATACATCAAATAATTTTTCTTTGAGTTCCGGAATTAATTTGTTTAACGGATTTCAAAATACTAATATAATAAAGCAAGATAAGTTAAATTATGAAGCAGGGAAATATGATATTGAAAAAGCAAAAGAAAATATAAGTGTATCTGTAGCAGATGCTTATCTTCAAATATTATTTGCTTATGAACAAATAAAAAATGCTAAAAATCAATTAAAAGCAACAGAAAAACAATATGACAGGATAACAGAACTATTTAAAGCAGGAGAAAAATCACAATATGATGTATTTCAAATAAAATCACAGCTTTCTTCTGAAAAACTGACACTGGTAAATGCTGAAAATCAATTGTCAATGGCAAAAGTTAATCTTATGCAATTAATGGAGATTCCTGTATCTGATAATTTTGATATTGAAAAATCAGGTTTCTCAAATATCATTTTGCAAGATTCTGTTTTTAATACCGGTAAAGAAATTTATGAACAGGCATTAAAAATAAAACCTGAGATAAGGAGTGCGGAGCTTAATACAACAAGTTCTGAAATAGGAGTAAAAATTGCAAACGGAGCAAAAATGCCTAATTTATCTCTAAATGGTAGTCTTGTTACAAGATATTCAAGTACAAGAAATAAAGTTTCTTATCAAACAAGCTCACAAACTTATGAAATTGGGTATCTGCAAAGTAATCCCGCTGAAATAGTTATGGGCAATATTGATGTTAACACTCCTTTTTATAAAGATTATACTTTTAATGAACAAATAAAAGACAACTTTTCTCAATATCTCAATCTTACTCTTTCAATACCTGTTTTAAATAATAAACAAATAAAGACAAAAATATCAAAAGCAGAAATTAATAATCAGATAACAAAATTAGAAGAACAAAATATAAAAAATCAGTTAAGAAAAAACATAGAGCAAATATTTACAGATGTAAAGTCAGCAGAAAAAGAGTATCAGGCAAGCTATGAACAGCTAAAAGCTTTAAAAGAATCATATAAAAATGCTGAAGAAAAATATAACATGGGAATGATTAATCCTGTTGATTTTTTACTTGAAAAAACAAAATATATTAATGCTGAAAGCAATTTATTAAAATCAAAATATAATTATATATTTAAAACCAAAATACTTGACTTTTATCAGGGGAAACCAATAACGCTTTAAAATTATGAATTACGGATTACGGATAAAGTCCGCATTTTTTTATTTCAATTGTAAATAAAACCATTAAAATGGTTACAATTTTTTGTAAATTCTTGTAACCCACGACTTAAGTCGTGGGCTAGTGAAATTAAATAATATAAAATAACCGTTTTAACGGTTTACCAACGACTTTATGGACAGACACAATTAATAATTCACCCCGTTAGATAATTGATAAATTGATAGAAAATAATACTTAAAAACAAAATATCTAACGGGGCAAAAATATAAACAAATGAACAAAATCGTATTTATTACAGGCGCAACAAGTGGAATTGGTAAAGCATCAGCACTTAAATTTGCACAAAACAATTATGATGTTATTATCACAGGCAGAAGAAAAAATCTGCTTGACAAATTATCTTCTTTTATATCTAAAAATTATAATGTCCACACATTATCGCTAACTTTTGATGTCCGGGATAAAAATGCTGTGAAAGAGGCAATACAATCTTTACCAAAAAACTGGAAAAAAATTAATGTTCTTATAAATAATGCAGGATTAGGTCTCGGATTATGTCCTCTACAAGATGGTAACATTGATGACTGGGAAAAAATGATTGACACTAACATCAAAGGTCTGCTTTATGTTTCAAGAAATATTATGCCTGTTATGATAAAAAACGGGTTCGGACATATTATCAATATCGGCTCTATTGCAGGCAAAGAAACTTATCCTAATGGAAATGTCTATTGTGCTACAAAACATGCTGTCAACTCCATTTCAACAGCTATGAGAATAGAACTTTTAAAATATCAAATTAAAGTTACTCAAATATGTCCGGGAGCAGCTAAAACAGAATTCTCAATAGTAAGATTTAAAGGAGACAAAAAATTAGCAGACAATGCATACAAGGGCTTTCAACCTCTTAATCCGGAAGATATTGCCGAAGCAATTTACTTTGTTACAACATTACCAAAGCATGTTAATATTAATGATTTAACAATTATGCCTACGGCTCAGGCATCTATTGTTCATACTTACAGAAAATAATTTTTTAACTGTCTATTGAAAAAATTGAAAGATTGAAAAGATTGAAAGATTGGAAAGATTAAAACATTAAAAAAATAAAAAAAAATGAAAAAAACAACTCTGTTAATATTAATTATAATAAGTTTAATCTCCTGTAAAAACAATTCCTTAAAAGACAGAACGATTATCACTGAACATATACAATATGATGTGTTAATAAATAATCCTGATGCAGATTACGACTGGTGGATGCAAAACATAGAAGTTCATAAACGCGATCAACTTATAAAAACAATTATTAATACTGCATTATCAGGAAATGTAAAAATATATGATATTAATAATAGTCCTGTAACTGTTGAACAACTTAAAAAAAATCTTATTACTATTGACTCTGTTAAACTTAGAAATACCGAACCACCTTATGATTATTATGATACAACTATAATGACCAAATTAGATATAAAAAAAATTAATAAAATACGATTTAATGAAAAATGGTATATTAATAAAAAAAGTTTTCAAACAATAAAAAAAATTACAGCAATATGTCCTATGATTAATGACAGACCATTATTTTGGATAAAATTTGACGATAATATCAGTAAAAACAAAAAAACTTTGGTAACTAAACGTATCCAGTATAATGTTTTTATTAAAAATATTGATACAATTACCAATGACTGGTGGGTAAATAATATAGAAGCTTCTAAACGTAAAACCTTTATTGATATGCTTATAAGTGCTGCTTACTCAAAAAAGATAAAAACTTACGACTATTTTAATACTCAACTTTCTTTAAAAGACGTTAATTCTATCTTTACTCATACCGACTCTATTACGTTGCAGAAAATCAAACCTCCTTATGAATATTACGACACTGTTATAGTGCAACAAATCAACACTGAAGATATTATAAGAATAAAATTTATTGAAAAGTGGTATATAAACGAAAAAACTCTTGAAATAGAAAAAGACATACTCGGCATTTCACCTGCTATCATAATATATAATGATGATGGCGGATTAAGAGGTTATAAACCTCTCTTTTGGCTATATTTTGACAAAAAATATCCTGTAAAAAAAGATGTTTTATAATTTCAGACCTGTTATACTTTGAGTAGTTATATTTTGCACTTCGGCAAGCTCAGTAGAGCCGTAATAAATTACAGTCATTTGGCTTCGCCGTCATTTGTTCGCTTTGCTCACTGTCATTTGTGGTCATTTGGTTTCACTGTCATTTTAGTTGCTTATTGACTATTTAATGACAACTAATAACAATTAAGGGATAAAAAATTTTACAGTTATGAACGGCTTGGATTGCGGCAAGAAAAGGATAAATGTGTAAGTTTTGTGCAAAATTATTAGTAAGCCTTGATTTTTCTTTTGTTACTTTTCTTTGTATCAAGACAAAGAAAAGTTATAAGAATTTGTAACAAAATAATTTGTCATTTTTCATCAGGCAGTTGTCTGATTCCGGAAAAAGGTGTCATTTTCATTTTCTTATTTATTTTTTATACATTTTTATAACTTACTGTCCATCAATTTGTTACAAATAATAGGGTCGGGAAATCTGAGTATATAAATTAACTCAAATTATTACGAAGCAGAGTATAAATTTTATTTATTGATAAGTTTAAAATTCTTTTGACACTTTGGAATCAAAAAA
>CAZZDX010000048.1:0-14216 GCA_964653185.1 uncultured Bacteroidales bacterium | reverse complement strand
TTTTCCATTAACAAGAAAATAATTTGCCATAACAGCAATCATAAGGTCAGGTGAAATAAATTTCCCTTTTTCATCAACAAACATAACTCTGTCAGCATCTCCGTCATAGATAACACCAATATCACATTTGTTTTTTATTACATGTTTTTTTAAGTCCTCAACATTTTTTGGTATCAAAGGATTTGCTTCGTGGTTAGGGAATGTGCCATCAAGAGTATCATATATATATAATGGCAAATTGCCAAAAATATCCTTTATAAGTAATGCAGCCATACCATTAGAGCAATCTATACCTACTTTAAGATTAGAAATGTCTGATTTATATTGTCTTAAAAAGTTGAGATATTCTTTTCTTACATCATAATCAATAACTTTACCTTTGTTGTCAGAAATTTTTATCTCCTGATTTTCAACCATTTCTTCAAGTTTTTTAAGTCCTGTATCATATCCAACAGGCAGAGCATTTGTTTTAGAGACCTTAAATCCATTATATTCTTTTGGGTTGTGTGATGCTGTTATCATAACAGACGCGTCAAATTTATGTTTTGCTGTCATAAAATAAACCATAGGCGTTGTAGCAAGTCCTATATTATATACATCTGCTCCATTTTCGGTAATTCCTTTTGACAGATATTCAAATATTTCAGGCGAAGATATACGAACATCACGACCCACAAGAATTTTTTTTGTATTTAAAAGTTCAGGTAAAAAAAATCCTATTTTATAAGCAATATTTTTATCAAAATCCTGATTATAAATTCCTCTAATGTCGTAGGCCTTAAATGCTTTCATATATTTTTGTTTTTATTGTTGTTAAATTTTAAATTTAAGATGACAATTTCTTAAAATCATCACCAGTAGGGTTCTGAAATATTTTAAGTTCAAATTCAGGTATAATTGCTAATATATGGTCAAATATATCAGATTGAATTGCTTCATAATTTGCCCATTTCTGGTCATTACTAAAAACGTATATCTCAACAGGCAATCCTCTTTCCGTTGGATGCAGTTGCCTTACTATAAATGTCATATCATTATGAATCTTTGGATGCTGTTTTAAATATTCTTCAACATATTTTCTAAATATACCAATATTAGTTAATCTTCTGCCATTAACAGAAACAGATTCGTCAACATTATGTTTTCTGTTAAATTCTTTTATCTCTTTTTGTTTATCACTTATGTAATCAGTTATTAGTTGTATCTTTTTAAACTTATTTAGCATTTTTTCTGTGCAAAATTTTATACTCTTCATATCAACACTTATAGAACGTTTAATTCTTCTTCCTCCTGATTCTTCCATTCCACGCCAATTAATAAAAGATTCTGACACAAGTGAATAAATAGGTATAGTACTTATTGTCTGGTCCCAATTTTTTACCTTTACTGTATTTAATGTAATTTCTATAATTGTTCCATCTGCATCATGATCTGGCATTGATATCCAATCACCTATTCTTACCATCTTATTAGCTGATAATTGAATACTTGCAACAAAACCCAATATACTATCTTTAAAGACCAACATCAGCACAACAGCAAAAGCTCCCAAACCACTCAAAAAATAAACAGGACTTTTATTTAATAAAATTGATAAAATCAGGATAAATCCTGTAAAATATATAATAATTTTTACTAATTGTATAATACTCTTTATAGGACGATTTTTGGAAGCAGGCAAAGTATTATATATCTTATGCGAAGCACTTAAAAAAGAATCTATAATCAATAATCCTATAATTATTACATAAATATTTATTGCTAATATGATTATAGAAATAATGTGAGGATAATTAACTAATGCCAGTTTAACAGAATGATAAATTACTAAAGCAGGTGCTAAATTTGCCAAACGATTAAAAAATCCTTGTTCTAATAAAATATCATCCCATTTGGTCTTACTTTTTGCTACAACTTTTTTTATTATAAACAAAAGAAGCTTTTTGGTTATTATATAAGCCAAATAACTTAAAGCAAGAATAACAACTACTATAATAATATTTTTTAAAATTATTACTATGTTTTCAGCCAGTCCTAAATTTACCAGCCATTCTTTTAATCTGTATCCTAATGTTAAATTCATATATATATTTTTTTAGTTATAATACTCTGTTTTTATAGGTTTGTATCTTTGTAATTAGTTCGTTTTTAGTTACTTCTGGCTTTTGGCTATTGGCTTTTTACTTTTGTCTTGTGTCTTACTTCTTGTGTCTTGTGTCTTTTTACTTGTGCCTTTTGCCTTTTATCTTGCGTCTTTGTCTTGTGCCTTATGCCTTTTCTTAAAATTTATTTACTATTATGTAATCCGCATTCTTTATGTCCATGATATTCCCACCACCATCTACCGGAACGAATATCCTCTCCTTTTTTAACAGGTCTTGTACAGGGCTGACATCCTATGCTCATATATCCTTTATCATGCAAAGGATTGTAAGGAACATTATGTTTTTTTATATATTCCCACATTTGCGACCAAGTCCAATTAATAAGTGGATTAATCTTTATAAGATTATTATTATCATCCCATTCAAACATCTGCAAATCTTCCCGTGAAGCAGATTGCTCTTTTCTTATACCACAAATCCAGGCATCTAATCTTTCTAATGCTCTGTTTAACTGTCTGACTTTTCTTATATTACAACATAATCTCCTGTTCTCAACATTATCATAAAAAAGATTTATACCTTTTTCGCTTACCATTTTTTCAACCCGCTCATTATCAGGGAAAAATATTTTAATTTTAATATTATATTTTTTTTGCGTTTCAGATATTAAATTATATGTCTCCGGAAATAATCTTCCGGTATCTAAGGTAAAAATTTTAGCACTTTTATCTATTGATGCAATCATATCAATCAACACCTGATCCTCTAATCCAAAACTTGAAGCAAAAGCAATCTTGCCTTTAAACTTATCAAGAAAAAAAGATATAACCTCTTGAGGTGATGCATTCTTAAATTGTAAATTAAATTTTTCTATATATTTATTCATATATATTTATTTTTTCGTATTAGCCTGAATAATTACTTCGTGAGATCGCTTCGCTAAGTTCACAAAAAAAATTCTGCGTAGCAGATAAATTATTATAGAATAAAATGATAGAGTTAGAAATATTCCCCGTAGGGGATAAATAATATAACATCTACAATGTAAGAATGTTCTTCTAAATAAATGTGCTACAATAATTTAAGATCTACGAGCTAAAATTTATGAATTATTCAGGTTAGATTGATATTTAGTTATTTATATTTTATTAGTCATTGATAGTCATTTGTCATTAACCTTTAGCAGTTTAGCAATATTTTTTGCTTATAATCATTATTCTTTATGTTAAAAATTTTGTCATAGATGTTTTATCACATTATTTTTATTTAAAAAAAACAAAAATAAGGTTTTTATCTGTTAATCAAAATATTGTTTTAATGTAAAAATATTTTTAACCCTAACACCTTTTTCTGTATGCTTAACTGTGCAGCATTCATTATAATAATCGTGTTCAAAGAACAAAATATATTCATTGTCAGCAGCTTTATTTAAGAACTCTTGTTTTTCTTTTAATGAAATCAAGGGTTGAATATCATAGCTGGGAATATAAGGAAGAGGAATGTGTGCAACAGAAGGAATAAAATCTGATACAAAAACAATGATTTTGCCTTTATACTTTATCATTGGTATTATTTGTCCTTGTGTATGACCATTATAAATTTTAAGATAAATATTGGAATTAAAATTCCCTTGATTATTTATAAATTTTAAATGTTTTTTTTCCATAACAGGCATAAAATTTTCTCTAAAATACGATGCCTTTTCTCTTGCATTAGGATTAATAGCCCAATCCCATTGTGTCTTACTACACCAATATGTTGCATTTTTAAACACCAGTTGTGTCTCTGTTTTGTTCTTATTATATTTTACGCCGCCACCACAATGATCATAATGCAAATGAGTAAATATAACATCACTTACATCATCAAAAGAAAATCCATGTTTGGAAAACGCTTTCTTAAGATTATTATCATCAAACAAATGAAGATATTCATAAAATTTTTCGCTCTGCTTATTGCCCATTCCTGTATCAATAAGTATAAGTTTACTATTATCTTTAATTAAAAGACATCTGGAACAACTGTTTATCAGATTATTCTCATCTGATGGTATAAATTTCCCCCATATTGTCTTTGGGACAACGCCAAAACTAGCCCCACCATCTATTTTCCAATTTTCTGCTTTTACAACATAAAGCTTCATAATAAAATTTGCATTTAGTTTATTAATAACTATTTTAAAACAACAAAAATAAAATTTATTTTGTCAGTATATCCTAAATAAATTTCATTTCTCCATTTTTACCTTCTTTTTATATATTTTAATACAACAAATTTGAAATATAACCTAAAAAAATAAATAATTTTTTCTATTATAATTAGTTTTTTATTTATATTTTTGCAATTATAAAACCTTTTATTTTTTTATAAATGAAAAAATCTAAATATCTGTTAATATTATTTTCAACCTTCATCTTATTTAATACCTGTGAAACAGATTTTAATATAAATGCTGACTGGAAAGATATTACAATTGTTTATGGATTACTAAATCAAAATGACAGTGTTCATTATATTAAAATCACCAAAGCTTTTTTAGGTGAAGGCAATGCTCTTGTAATGGCTCAAAATCCTGATTATAGCAATTATGGAACATCTTTAGAAGTAAGAATGGAAGAATGGACAAATGAAGTATATAATAAAACATTTATTTTAGATACAACTACAATAACTAATAAAGAACCAGGCACATTTTATTACCCTAATCAAATTGTTTATAAATTTAATGACATTTTAAACGAAGATTGCGAATATAAATTAATAATAAAAAATATCCTTACCAATAAAATTATAACATCTAACACTAACTTAGTTCATAATTTTAGTATTGAACAACCATATTATAATCCTGTTAATCCTTTAATAGGTTTTACCAGCACTTTGCCAATGACAGTTAAATGGAACTCTGCAAAAAACGGAAGACGTTATCAGCTTTTGATACGATTTCATTATACTGAAATAAATAACTATACTTCTGATTCAACAGAACTCTATGTTGACTGGTTAATAGGAACAGAAAAATCTTCTAAATTAGATGGTGGCGAAAAAATGTCCACAGAAATAGTTGGTGAAGGTTTTTTTGAAATACTTCAGGATGAAATACCTCTTAACTCCGATGTAACAAGAAAAGCAGGTATGGTTGATTTTATCTTTACTGTTGCCGGAGATGATTTAAATACATATATGGAAGTCAATGAACCATCAAATAGTATTGTTCAGGAAAGACCTGAATATACTAATATTAATAATGGTATAGGAATCTTTTCATGCAGATATGAAGTTATAAGAAGTTTTTATTTAAATGCTAATTCAAGGGAAGAATTGAAAAATGGTGAACATACCTGTAACCTTGGATTTGATTAATTCTAAAAAAATGTAATCTGTCTTATCTATAATCAATTTTGTAGAACTTATTAAGGGGACTTCTATTAAATTTCCAAGTCGTGAGTCCTTTCTAAAAAATCAATCAGGTATTTGTTTAGATAAAATTGTAATACTGAATACAAATCGGTATTAATCGTATTTCCTTTTAAAAAACCATCTTTCGTAAATAGAAAAGTTAATTATAATTTTCCCATAATTTTCTTTTATAAGATTGTGGTCTGTTGTTCCTCTTTGTCCTATTTCAAATCCTAAATTAATATTTTTTTTACTCCGTCTTAATGGTATTCCCAATCCAAAACTTATTCCATAATCATTAAGTTGATTATTTTTTAGTTGTAAATATGTTTTTGAATATCTTAATCCAAATCTATAGTGAATTTTTTTCCAGTATTTTGATACAGAACTGTTATCAGGTATGTATTCTCCTCCCAAGCCAACTTTCATACTGTTTTTTAGAGAATCTTTGTTGCCAAAAGAGGAATATTCAGACCAATTTTGCCATTGATAGTCAGCACCTAATTTCCATTTTTCTCCTTTGCCTAAAAATATTCCTATTCCTATACTTTCAGGAAGTACAATATTACCTTTTTTACCATTAATATTTTCTACGGTATCTTTGATATCTTCATAATATCCATTTGAGGTAAATCTTTCTGCTATAGTATTTTCCTTTGCATTTATTTTAGTAGAATTTGAGAATACAAGTCCTGCGTTAATAAAAAAATTGTCTTTAAAATTTTTGGCATATTGTATCCCATAATTAAGATAAATATCATTAGGTATAATAGAGTTTTTTATTCTTACATCAAAAAAGTTGGCAGAATCAGGAATAGATACTGTTCTTATTTTATCTAAAGAGCCAAACAGGTAAGAAGTATTAAATCCAATTGATAGGTTTTTATAAATTTTAAATGCATTCCCAATATAAAATTGATTAATTCCTCCTGCTCCTTCATATAGATAATCAACATTTCCTACATCAGGAACAAATTCATGATCTAATATTTTATATCCAACATTGCTAAAAGGTAGCAATCCAATACTTACAGACCAAATTTTCATTACAGGAAAGCCAAAGAGTAGATGTCCCAGTGTTGTATAATTTGAAATCTCATCATTTTTAAATTGTGTTGTTTCAAGTTTATTGAACATACTTGAAATGCCTATTTCCGATACAAAAGAACAAGAATCAAAATCAGTATAAGAAGCAGGATTGGAAAAATTTATAGAACCCGGATTTCTAAGAGCATAGCTAACTCCTCCCATAGACAAACTTGGAGGATATATATTATTTTGAATATCGCCTATACCATAACGTGAATATGGAGAACTTATCCTTGTTTGTCCATATAAGTTACTAAAACTCATATAAAAAATAAATATTACTATAAAAATAGGATTATATATGTTTTGTTTATTCAATTTTTTTTGCTTAATATATTAATTTTTAGTATCTATTGTAAAAATTGTAATGATTGTAATGATTGTAATGATTGTAATGATTGTAATGATTAAAAAAATTGTAAAGATTATAAATTTTCTAATTATATATTAGTTCATCTAATAATTAATTTGTTATGATATTAGTATAGAATTTTGTATATGTAATATACTTTTGTATTACGATTTAGAATATATTTTTAGAATATCCTTTCATTATTCCTCTACTAGATTTGGATATGAATTGTAATATCTCATCGCGTTCGGAAGTAGCAGGCATTTCTGCTTCAATAAGAGAAGCTGCCTGGCTGACATTGTATCCTTTTAAGTAGATTATTCTATATATATCTTGTATTTCTTTAATTTTTTCAGAAGAAAATCCTCTTCTTCGTAGTCCTATTGAATTAATACCAACGTAAGATAAAGGTTCTCTTGCTGCTTTGGTATATGGAGGGACATCCTTTCTTACTAATGAACCTCCTGATATCATTGCATGCGGTCCAATGTTTACGAATTGATGAACAGCTGATAATCCACCTACTATTGCATAATCATCAATTTTGATATGCCCTGCCAAAGTAGCTGCATTTGCTAATATACAGTTATTTCCTATAATACAATCATGGGCTATATGAACATAAGCCATTAATAGGGTATTGCTACCTATAATTGTTTCATAGTTTGCTTTAGTTCCTCTGTTAATTGTTACAAATTCGCGGATAGTTACATTATTTTTAATTATCACAGTAGTTTCTTCGCCATTAAATTTCAGGTCTTGTGGAATAGCAGAAATAACAGCACTTGGAAATATTTTACAATTTTTCCCTATACGTGCACCTTCCATGATAGTTACATTTGGTCCAATCCAGGTTCCTTCACCTATTTCTACATTTTTATCAATAGAAACAAATGGTTCAATAACTACATTATTAGCAATTTTTGCTTGCGGATGGACATAAGCTAATGGTTGATTCATATAATTATTTTTTAATTTTTATGATTTGAGCTAATAGTTCTGCTTCCATAACAATTTTATTTCCTACGTATGCAACACCTTTCATTTGACATATACCTCTTCTTATGGGAGATAACATATCTAATCTGAATATTAATGTGTCACCGGGAATAACTTTTTGTCTAAATTTAACATCATCTATTTTAAGAAAGTATGTGGTATAATTTTCAGGGTCAGGCACAGAGCTAAGAGCTAATATTCCTCCTGTTTGTGCCATAGCTTCAATTTGTAATACACCAGGCATAACTGGTTCATCGGGAAAATGTCCTGTAAAAAAATTTTCATTCATAGTAACATTTTTTAGTCCTATTACATGTTTGTCGCTCATTTCAAGAATTTTGTCTATTAATAAGAAAGGAGGACGATGTGGAAGAATTTTTCTGATTTTATTAATATCGTATAAAGGAGGAGTATTAATATCAAATACAGAATTTTTTTTCTTTTTTTTATTTTTTATAATATATTGTCTCAGTAATTTAGTAAATTGAATATTTGAATAATGTCCTGGACGACTAGCAATAATATGTGCTTTAATTGGCATTCCTATTAAAGCAAGGTCGCCTAACAAATCTAATAATTTATGACGTGCCGGCTCATTCGGAAATTTTAATTTAACATTATTAAGAATTCCTTTTTTAGGGACTTCTATTTGTGGTTTGTCAAATACTTTCGCAAGTTGTTCAAGTTTTTTATGTGTCATAGATTTATTAACAAATATAATAGCATTATTAATATTTCCACCTTTAATTAAATTATTATCTAACAGGTCTTCTAATTCGTGTAAGAACGCAAAAGTTCTAGATGGAGCAATTTTTTTTTCAAAATCTTCTATTCTGTTAAGTGATGCATTTTGTGTACCTAACACATCTGTTCCATAATCTATCATTACAGAGAGTTTGAATTTATCACTAGGTATAGCAATGATTTCAATATTTTTATCAGGATTTATATAAGTTATATTTTTATCTATCTCTAAATATTTTTTTTCTGCTTCCTGTTCAATAATTCCTGCTTTTAAAAGAACTTCAACGAATTGTTTAGAACTACCATCCATAATAGGTATTTCAGAGCCATTAATTTCAATAAGTATATTATCAATGCCTAATCCCATTATGGCGGCAAGAGAATGCTCTATTGTCTGAACTTGAATACCATTTTGTTCTATATTAGTACCTCTTGGAGTATATATCACATTGTCAATATCAGCTTCTATAATAGGTTGTCCTTGTATATCAATTCGTTTAAACTTATATCCATAATTTGGTGGTGCCGGTTTAAATATTAAAGTAACTTTTTTTCCGGAATGTAAACCTGTACCTGATATATTGACAGGTGATTTTATAGTTTTTTGCTTTTCCATTATATGTTTATAATATTAATAATTTTTATTTTATATAAAAAACAAAGTTATTACCTAAAATTATTTATTTTTTTCCAATTCAGTAATTCTTTTTTCAATATCATATAATTTACGGAAGTTGATATAGGATTTTTTATACTTACTGGATTTAAAAGCTGGTGAGCCCATAACTTTTTCATTTTTTCTTAAGTTAGACATAATACCTGATTGAGCAGCTATTTGGACATTATCAGCAATGTTTAGATGCCCTGATATACCTACTTGTCCTCCAATCATACAATTTTTTCCAATTTTTGTAGAACCTGATATTCCTGTTTGTGCAGCAATTACAGTATTTTCACCTATTTCAACATTATGAGCAACCTGTATTAAATTGTCTAATTTTACTCCTTTATGAATAATTGTAGAATTTAATGTTGCTCTGTCAATAGTTGTATTTGCTCCTATCTCAACATTATCTTCAATAATCACATTTCCAATTTGAGATATTTTTTTATACTTATTATCAGTTTGCGGAGCAAATCCAAATCCATCAGCACCAATTACAACGCCTGCGTGAAGAATGCAATTTTTGCCAATTATATTATCTGAATATATTTTAACTCCTGCAAATAAAATGGTGTTATCATCAATACTTGCGTTGTCGCCAATATATGAATTAGGATAAATTTTAACATTTTTGCCTATTGAAACATTTTCCCCTATAAAAGTAAATCCTCCTATATAGACATCTTTTCCAATTTTTGCATTTTCAGATATAAATGCTTTGTTAGAAATACCTTTTTTATCAAGTTTTATTTGATTATATATTTCCAAAAATTTTGAAAAAGAAAAGTAAGAATCTTTAACTTTTATTAATGTAGCTGAAATGGATTTTTCAGGAATAAAATTTTCATTAACTAAAACAATAGATGCTTTAGTTGTGTATATATATTTAGCATACAAAGGATTTGAAAGAAAAGAAAGAGATCCTTTAGTAGCTTGTTCAATTTTTGCTAATTTGCAAATTGATACATCAGGATTGCCTTGTATATGTCCATTTAGTGTTTCTGCTATTTGCTTAGCTGTAAATTCCATTTATCTTATAATGTTTTATAAAAAATGCAATAATACTAATATTAAAAAAAACAACAATCCAAATTTAGATAAATATTATTTAAATATTATCAACTGCACATTGCTTTGGATAATACAAAAAATATTTAGTAACAATTTTTGAAAGCACAGATACATTTAATTGGTCTGAAGCACAAGCAATATCAATTATATCACCATTTTTATAAAGAATGTTTATTTTATCACTTTGAGGGTTATAAGCATTATTAGTAATTTTTTCTAAAAACACAAAATAATTAATTTCCTGCTCATTTAATTTTAGCATATCTTGCGTATGTTTTTTAATTTTATCTACATATTTTTTTTCAAAAGGACGATTTTTCGTTTCTACTTTAAACAAATTACGGTTTATAAGATTTTGGCAAAGAGACGAGAGTATTTTATCCTTATGTTTTGTCCATACCTTTATTGATGTAAGTATATCAAAATCATCAAGTTGTGAAAAGTTATCAAGTAAAGATTCGTTGTTTATAAAATCGGTTTTATTAAATTTATTATATAAAAACATTTTTAGGGCAGGTGTTGTAAATAATATCTCTTTTTTTTCTGCAATATATTTAGCTCTTTTTAATATTTTTATAAGTAAAAATTCAGCAGAGAGTACTGTTTTATGTAAATATACCTGCCAATACATAAACCGACGGGCAATAATAAAATGTTCAATAGAATATATGCCTTTTGATTCAATAACTAAATTATCATCAGCAATATCAAGCATTTTTATTATTCTATCGCTACCAATAAGTCCTTCTGAAATGCCTGTATAAAAGCTATCTCGTCTTAAATAATCAAGCCGATCCATATCAAGCTGACTTGATATAAGTTGATGCAGGAATTTTTTATGATAATTACCTTTGAAAATACTTATTGCTAATGATAGTTTACCTTTAAATATTTTGTTAAGTTTATCCATAAATAATTCTGATAAATCTTCATGGGTAATATCATATACAATACAATTTTCAAGTGTATGAGAAAAAGGCCCATGCCCTATATCGTGGAGTAATATTGCAATAGATGATGCTAATGCCTCTTCACTTGTTATTTTATGCCCTTTTGAACGTAATACCTCAATAGCACGAGTCATAAGATACATTGTGCCAATAGCATGTTGGAAACGAGTGTGTAAAGCACCAGGATATACAAGATGGCTTAGTCCTAACTGTTTTATTCTTCTTAATCGTTGAAAATATGGATGTTCAATTATATTAAAAATTATTTCATCTGTAATATTTATAAATCCATACACAGGGTCATTAAATATTTTTTTTTTGTTTAATAAAATACTATTCATTTATTATCGTTAAATTTGGAGCTAAAATTATTTGTAATGTAGAAATAATTTTCAATATTACAATATTTTGGTAAGATATCATAAATATTTTTAAATTATGGAAAAAATTAATATTTTATGGGTTGATGACGAAATAGATTTGTTAAAGCCACATATTATTTTTTTGGAAGAAAAAGGTTATGCTGTTTCTACTGTTAAGAGTGGAGATGAAGCATTGGATATGCTTGATAATCAATATTTTGATATTGTTTTTTTAGATGAGAATATGCCTGGCTTGTCAGGATTAGATACACTTGGACTTATAAAAAGCAAATCTTCGGGTTTGCCTGTAGTAATGATAACAAAAAGTGAAGAAGAGACGATAATGGATCAGGCAATAGGTTCTAATATATCTGATTATCTTATAAAACCACTTAATCCTAATCAAATATTATTGTGTTTAAAAAAAAATCTTGAAAATAAAGAGCTTATAAGCCAGAAAACAACATTAGCTTATCAGCAGGAATTTTCAAACATAGGAAATATTATTAGTGGTAACCTTACTTATGAAGAGTGGATAGATGTTTATAAAAAACTTGTATTTTGGGAATTAGAACTTGAGAAGACGGAAGACCAAGGAATGATAGAAGTTTTAAATATGCAGAAGAAAGAAGCAAATCATTTATTTTCAAAGTTTATACAAGAAAATTATTTAAGTTGGCTAAAAGATGATTCTAAAGAGCATCCTATACTTTCTCATATACTTTTTAAGGAAAAAATATTTGATTCTTTGTCTGACAACAATTGTACTTTTGTTATTGTGATTGATAATTTCAGATATGACCAATGGAAATCTATTCAACCTATTATTGAAGAATATTACAGAACCGATAAAGATGATATTTATTACAGTATATTACCAACAGCAACACAATATGCCAGAAATGCTTTATTTGCAGGACTTATGCCTTCGGTCATACAACAAAAATATCCACGATACTGGATAGATGAAGATGCCCAAGGGTCAAAAAATAAATTTGAAAAAGAACTGCTTCAGGAACAACTTAAACGATTTAATAAAAATATTAAATTTTCTTATACAAAAATCACTAACCTTGACCAAGGGAAAAAAATTGTTGAAAATATTTCTAATTTATTAAGTAATAATTTGAATGTTGTTGTCTATAATTTTGTTGATATGATATCTCATGCAAGGACAGAAATGGAGATTATAAAAGAACTTGCTAATGATGAGACAGCTTACAGATCTTTAACAGTATCATGGTTTGAACATTCTCCTTTGTTCGATATTATTAAATTTTTATCAGACAAAAAAGTTGACATTATTATTACAACTGACCATGGCACAATAAGAGCTATTAATCCCGTTAAAGTTACAGGTGATAAAAACACAAATACAAATCTTAGATATAAATGTGGCAAAAGTCTTAACTATAATAAGAAAGAAGTTTTTGAAGCTTTAAATCCGAAAGATGTTTTTTTGCCAAAAACAAATATTTCAACTTCTTATATATTTTGTAAAGAAGATAGCTTCTTTGTTTATCCAAATAATTACAACTATTATATGAACTATTATAAAGATACTTTTCAACATGGCGGAATATCTATGGAAGAAATGCTAATTCCTGTTATAAAATTAAAAACAAAATAACAAAGACAAAAATCAGTCGGGATACTGACTGAAATAAATCCAAAAAAAGGATATAATTAATAAAAAAAATTATCTATCATGCTTTGTATTTGGGACTTTGTGCTTTGTGCTTTGTTATTAGTAATAAAGAAATTATCAGTGAGTTATTACCAAAATTAAATGTATATTAAAAACAAAAAAATATTAAAAATTCATTAATGAACCAAAATATAGTTTGCAAAACAATAAAAAATTTTGATAATGTAGCAGAGATTATTTTAAATACTTTTAAAGAAAAAAGAATTTTTGCTATTTATGGTAATATGGGAGTAGGAAAGACAATTTTGGTGAAATCTCTTTGCAAAAAACTTGATGTAACAGACATTGTTATCAGTCCAACTTTTTCTATTGTAAATGAATATAAACGATTAAATAATGATAGCATTTACCATTTTGACTTTTATCGTATAAAAAAATTAGAAGAGGTTTATGATATTGGATATGAAGATTATTTTTTTAGTAATACATATTGTTTTATTGAATGGCCTGAAAAAATAGAGACACTTCTTCCAAAAAATACTATTAAGATAATAATTGAAAAAGTTAAAAACAATTCGTCTAATAATGACAGAATTGTTAAATTTTAGGTGTTTATTAAAAATATAAACATATGAAACATCCATGACAAAAAAATTTGGACACACACTTGTGCTGAACTTGTTGAAGTAAGGGGATGATTATATAACGAAACTTGAAACTTGAAATTAGGAAAAAACTTTCTATATACACCAAAATTTCTAATTTCTGATTACGGATTTTTCGGTTTAATTAAAAAAACATGGTTGCTAAAACAGAGGTTTAAATCCTGTCAT
>CAZZDX010000047.1:0-14371 GCA_964653185.1 uncultured Bacteroidales bacterium | reverse complement strand
TGACAGGATTTAAACCTCTGTTTTAGCAACCATGTTTTTTTAATTAAACCAAAAAAAGCATAAACATCATTTCTATTTATCTACCGGCTGCTGTTCATTTCTTTCATATTCTTTCAGGTCTTCGGTCAGGTCATCGCCAAATTTAAGATTTTGAATCTGCCATGCTGAATCCGGCTTATACAAAAAGAAAGTAAATTTTATAGGTTGTCTTGAATATCTCACCATATATACACATTCCAGGTAACTTTTTCCGGCACCTTTTTTTAAAATCAGTTCATTTCCATAATATTTACCTATCAGCCCTATATTTTTTTTTAATCGTGTTTTAACATTTTTTTCTACTTCCTGCTGTTTATCCATCCATTTATTAGTAGAAAAAACATAATCAACTGCTGCATCAGTATCTTTTTCATAAATCTCAAAAAATTTATTTATCACCTCTTCCGGCGTTGATTGTGCATATATATTTACAGAAATTATAATGCAACATAGTAATAAAAAGAATATTATTTTTTTCATAAGTTTATATTTTCGTAATTAGCTGATTATTAGTTGTTTAAATTTTAGAAAAACTTATTGTCAAAAATTAGAAATTGGAAATTAGAAATTTTGGTGTATATAGAAAGTTTTTTCCTAATTTTAAATTCCAACCCAACAGGAGGGACACAACCTGTCGGGTATTCATCCATAATCAATTTTTGTCTCGTTGCTTTATTTAATTTCCAGTTTCAATTAACAATTTAACAGTTTTATTCAAATTCTATTCTTACAGAGTCACTTATTTTTAGTCCTAACTGGCTACTTGCATTACCTTCTCTTTGTGCTATTTCAAGATAACCTGTTGAGCCAAACAAAGCAAGCATTTCTCCTAAAGGAATATTTTTGTCAGAATATGACTTGCTTATGGTCTTTATTTTATATTCCTGTGTATTAAAAATAATTGTAAAAGGTCTTGTTTTGCCTATTTCCTTAAAAAGTGATTCTGAAACATTGGTAATTACATTTTCATAAGAATCAATATATATAACAGCACCTTTAATTAAGTTATTCTGAACAACAGGTTTTGGATATATTATTTGCTGACACAAAGAATCTTTAACAATACCAAGTTTTTCAATATTACTACCTTTGGCAAGATGACAGGCAGCTTTTGCAAACACATCACGGCTTGGAAAAGTAAAATAATCCGAATCCTGAGTAATGTTTAGTTCAACAATCTTATCAGGTTTGCCTTCAGATATTAATGAAAATATTCCATTATCAGCCCCAACAAAATAATGTCCATCTATTAATACAGCAGTATGAGGTGTCTTTATAGATGCCTCGGTATTTATTCCTATAATATGAACACTGGCTTTGGGAAAATTTTTGTAACAATTTTTTATTACATAAGAAGCATGGTTTATATCAAAAGGAATAATTTCATGAGAAATATCTACAATAGTAACTTCCGGTAGAATACTTAAAATAGTTCCTTTTACTGCACCAATATAATGGCTTTTTAATCCCCAGTCACTTGTTAATGTGATAATAGACATAACGGATATATAACTTATTCTGTAATAATTCTGTTTCGGCTTCGCTCAACTCAATAACTTGCAAATGTAGTTATATTTATGTATTTTTTGTAAATAAAAAAGATAATTTTTATTCGGAGGTATTGGATTTTTTTTTATTACTTTTGTAAAAATAAGAGTTGGCTTTGGGAGTTAAATGGTAATTGGATAAAAAAGTTACCTGTAAGGCTAATAAAGACAACGAACACGAAAAATGAAACAAGATTTTGAAAATATAAATAAAAAAATTGTTGACTGGAAAGATTTTGTTTTTTTCTACTCGCTTTTGCTCTTCGGGACAATTGGGGAGCCAGTGCATATTGCACACATTTGTAAGCTCCTCATGTAATCCTACAAATTAAAACTTGCAAAAGAGTGCAATTTTACTAAGTATTTTAACAACAAAGACAAATGTTTTAATTAATTTTGTGAGTTATAAATATATTTTAGTGTGAAAAACAAACGAATCGAAAATATAATCAACGAGTTAGTTGATCAATACACTTATGCGGACCAAAGTGAAAGGCCATGGATTATTGGTTTTAGTGGAGGAAAAGATTCAACAGTACTATTAACTTTAGTATGGTTGGCTTTGAAAAAAATCCGACAAGAATTACCATATCCATTTCAGCTACGCCGACCAGTGTATGTTGTTTGCAATGACACAATGGTTGAAAATCCAATAATCACAGAATATGTTGATGATGTTCTGATAAAAATTGAACAAGCAGCAAGAAATCAAGATTTACCAATTTTGGTACAAAAAACAATTCCTAGAATTGAATCAACATTTTGGGTAAATGTTCTTGGAAAAGGTTACCCTGTCCCAAATAATGCTTTTCGCTGGTGTACTGATAAATTAAAAATTCGACCAACTTCATCTTTTATAACTGAACAAGTAAATAAAGATGGAGAAGCAATAATACTTATTGGAACAAGAAGTGAAGAAAGTGCAACAAGATCACGTTCAATAAAAAGGCATGAGATTAAGGGAAAACGATTAACAAAACACCCGAATCATCATAATACAATGGTATATTCCCCAATAAAAGAGTTAATGTTAGAAGAAATTTGGTATATCATAAACACCTTTCCTTCCCCTTGGGGATATGATAATTCAAAATTATTTCAAATTTATGCAAATGCTAGTGCTGATGATTATGAATGTCCTACAGTTGTAACTGATAAAAGCCATTCTTCTTGTGGACAAAGTCGCTTTGGTTGTTGGACTTGTACTGTTGTAAAAGAGGACAAATCCATGTCAGCATTGATAAAAAGTGGAGAAAAATGGATGCAACCATTATTAGAATTCAGAAACAAACTGGAAGCTGAAAGAAATATATCAGAAAATAGACTTACTACGAGGAGAAACGGACAACATGCAGTAACAGAAGATGGACACAATCAAGGGAATTATACGCCAGAATACCGAGCAAAAAAATTAAGAGAACTTTTAGAATTGCAAAAAAAAATTCAGGAAACAAAACCATTTGTTGAACTAATAACAAATCAAGAATTAATTGCAATTCAGGTCTATTGGTATAGAGATGGTATTTTTGACTTTAAGGTTGGTGAAATATTCGCAAGAATTTATGATAGAGATATTGAAACGGAAAATGCAAATATTAAAAATTCAATAGAAAAACGTTTACTGAAAACTGTTTGCAAAGAGAACGAAAAGGATTATGAACTTATAAATAATCTTTTGATATTACAGCATAGTAAAACATTATTGTTAACTAATTATGGTTTGCAAAATGATATAGAAAATAGAATTGAAAGTTTTGTAAAGGAGGTAAGCCATGAGGATTAATAGAATAACAATAAATAATTATAGAATATACAGAGGTTTGAATGAGATTGTTTTTAAGCATAAAAACCACGAAAAAAATATCTCAATTATTGCAGGACAAAACGGATTTGGAAAAACAACTTTTCTTACAGCATTAGTTTGGGGATTTTATGGTAAATTAATTGGAGAAGTTGACGAAAAATACAAAAGAGAAATTTATGAATACGGTGGATATAAGAAATATGCAAAATCTATTTTAAATAGAGACGAAAAAGTGGATGAAAAATCAGAGAAAAAATTCAGCGTTGAAATAGAAATTGATGATATTTACATTCCTTCTGTTCCTTGTAGTAAAATAATAATTAGAAGAGAATACGATACAAAACAAGAGATAGAGAATACCATTATTTTAATTGATGGTTTTGAGAATGAACTTACAAAAGAGGTTGGTTCTGATATTTTTATTAATGACTTTGTACTGCCCAGAGAAATTGCTAAATTTTTCTTATTTGATGCAGAAAAAATTGTTTCGCTTGCAGAAATAAAAACAATTGCAGAAAAACGAAATTTAAGTAAAGCATATTCTGAAATTTTAGGAATAAGTAAATATGAAACCCTCAAACGAAATCTTGAAAATTTACGAGTTAAATTACGCAAGAAATCTGCAAGTATTGCAGATAGAAATCGGTTGGACAAACTGCAAGAAGAAGCAAAACGATTTGAGAAATTAATTTTGCACAACGAAGAAAAAATCCTGACTAATGCTTCTGAGATTGATAGAAATAGGAATTCGTCAGAGCAATATCAAGAAAAACTTATCAGAGAAGGCAATAGCATGTCTGTTGAAGATATGGTAAGACAAAAAAAATTGCGAGACACATTAAGAGAACAGGGTATTGAAATTAAAGCAAAATTAAAAGAACTTATCGAATTAGCTCCTTTTGCCATTGCTGGTCATAAACTACAAGAACTAAAAAAACAAGTAAAGAGTGAATCTTATGGAAAACAAAAAGAAATTGACAACGAATTCATAAAAGATAAATTTAGTAGAATAAAACAAAAAGTAGAGACTCAGATTCAAAAAAAACAGATTGCAGATAATATTAAAACAGAATTGTTTGAAATAATGACAGAGGCTTTTAATATAAATTTTGAGGAACAAAATAATACACTTAAAAAAGTACTACTTGATTTATCCTTGGAACAAACAAATGAATTTAAGGCATTATATGATAATATAAAACACTCATATAGTATTCTGTTTAAGCAAATTGTTAAAGAAGAAAAAAACAATCGTATTTTTTTATCAAAAACACTACGGAAAATATCAAATGCAGAAGCGAAAGATACAGATATTTTAGCTAAAAAATTTAAAGTAGAGAAAGCAAAAGCCGATAAGCATATAGAAAAATTAAATGCAGAACAAAATAAGCTACATGAAGAGTTGGGAGTTTATAAGCAAGAATTATCAACAAAAACAAAAGTAATTTCAGAATTAGCGAAAACAGTTAGTTTAGACGAAATTGACGGAAAAAAAGATAAAGTAACTGGGCGTTTAATTAATGAATTAACAGAGTTTATATACAGGTTTAAAGCGGAGAAAAAGCAATCGCTTCAAGAACGTTTAAGGCGAGAGTTACACCGATTAATGCACAAAGAAAACTATATTAAAAATGTAGATATAGAACTAACGGAAGATATTATAGATATAAATTTACTTGATAAAGACAGAAACTTAATTGAAAAAGAAACACTATCAAAAGGAGAACAACAACTTTACGCAACTGCATTGTTAAAGTCGCTTGTTGATGAATCTAGAATACAATTTCCAGTATTTATTGATAGTCCTTTACAAAAGTTCGACAAACAACACTCGAAAAATATTATTACAGAATTTTATCCGTCAATATCAAAGCAAGTGATATTATTACCATTGCTTGAAAAAGAGTTAACAGAAACCGAATATTCAATGTTATCGCCTTACATTGCACAAACATTTGTAATTCAAAACAGCGAAGGGAAATCGACAATCAAGGAGTATGAAGCAACTCAATTGTTTAACGAAATAGAAAAAAATAATGTTCACGCATATTAAAACAAAAAAAAATAATAAGGAAATTGTATCATTCTTATCTAGAAAGTTAAATCTTGGAACTGAGAACCATATTGCTCGAATTGCATTTGCATATTCTATTTCTGAAGATAGAAAATTCGATTTGTCAGAAATTGGCGATTCTCAAGGTAAAGAATATAGCAAATCTGTTTTATTTGGAAATAATCTGCCGTTTTATATTTCTTTAATTTGTGTACATTACAACATTTATAAAACAGACAAAGACATACCAAAGTATATTAAAATGCATATTGATGATGGATTAGAGTTGATAAACAGCGAAATACAAAACAATCCAAATTTAGATGGATTTGAATATATTATAGATAAAGTTGATGATGGATTAAAAAAAATTGCTTAACTTATGCTAAACGAAGTGCCTTTTAAGATAGTTTATTCAACTGGTGAAAGTGAACCAATAGAGTTCTTTTTTGATGCTTTATTGGAAAGTAAAAGTTTTGATTTAGGACTTGGTTTTTTTAGTTCAACAGGAATAAACGTTTTAAGTGCAGGTTTTGCCTATTTTATCCATAGAGGTGGAAAAATGCGAATAATAATTAATGATGTATTATCTCAAAAAGATAAGAATGCAATTAAAAATGGTATAAATCAAGCTAATAGTTACTTTGAGGATGGAATAATTGATAATATTAAAATTCTTTCAAAAACGCTTTCAAAACAAGATGAGCATTTCTTTAATTGTTTGTCTTATTTGATTGCTCAAAAACGCATTGAATTTATTGCAACAATACCGGCTAATAAAAAAGGGGGAATTGCACACAACAAATATGGAATATTTACAGACGAGAACAATAACAAAGTTGGGTTCAATGGTTCTGCAAACTTCTCAAAAAACGCACTTCTCAACAATATAGAATCAATAAGTTGTTATAAGTCGTGGGCAGATAGTAAAGATGAAATGCAACGTTTAACATATTTTGAGGATATTTTTAATAAAACATGGCAAGGAAAATCAGAGAATATAAAAATTATTCCCATAGAAAAAGTAAAATCCTATATTCAGGATACTTTCCCTATTGATAATATTCAGCAATTAATTGACGAAGAAAAAACATTAGTTACAAAATTTTTATATAAGTCAGAACGCATTCATAAAAAAATAAAAAAAGTTTATTCTAATATTGAAAACGAACCTCGTTTCCCATTTCCTTCCGGTCTTCGTGAATATCAGGCAAAAGCCTATGAAAATTGGAAGAAAAATGATTATAAGGGGATTTTTGCAATGGCAACAGGTACGGGTAAAACAATTACTTCCTTAAACTGTGTACTTGGAGAATATACTAAAGACAAATATTATAACGTATTAATTCTTGTTCCCACAAGAGCATTAGTATCACAATGGATTAATGAAGCTAATAAGTTTAATTATCAAAATATTCATTCAACACAAGAAAAAAACTGGTTTGAAACTATAAGTAATCATTTTTTAAATAGACAATTAGGGATAGTAAATAACATCGTTTTTATTTCTACATACCAAAGTTTTAATGGTGTTAAATTTCAAAGATTAATGAAAAAAGATGGATGGAAGGAGTTTATTCTAATTGCTGATGAAGCACATAATATGGGAGCTTCGCAAACAATGAAAAATTTACCTTTAATAATAACTAAAAGAATTGGGCTTTCTGCTACACCAGAACGGATTTATGATGATTTTGGTTCACAAAAAATTTATGCATATTTTAATTCATTTCCACCTTGCTATACTTATTCATATTCAATGTTTAAAGCAATTCATACAGATCCTGCAAGTTTAGTAAAATATTACTACTATCCTTACTTTACTTCTTTAACGGAAATAGAATTAAAAGAATACAAAAAAATTACAGAAATATTATTATTAAATTATGATTCTAAAAGTGGGGAGTTTAATGAAACAGGTAAAAAATTACTTATAAAACGTAAAAAAATTATTAATAAAGCAGAAAATAAAATCAATGTATTAAAACAAATATTTAAAGACGTTCATTCAAAAGAAAAAAAAATGAAATTTACTTTTGTTTATGTTCCAGAAGGTAAAGAAGTAGATTATTCTGACTCGGATTCATATTTTTATGAAGACGATGACATAAAATTAATTAGCAAATATGGAGAAGCAATTAGAAATTTTGGTTATTCAACACATCAAATATTATCACATACACAAAATCGTGAAAAAATATTAAATCAATTTGCTGAAGGTAAGATTGATGTTTTACTTGCAATGAAAATACTTGATGAAGGTGTTGATATTCCTGCAACCAAAAATGCTGTTTTTTGTGCAAGCACTGGTAATCCGAGACAATATATTCAAAGAAGGGGGAGAGTTTTAAGAAAAACGGAAGGAAAATCTTATGCAAATATTTATGATATTATTGTAGCCCCCAAAGAAAGTTTTATAAACACTCTCCCAATAGATTTAAGGGAAATGGAAATAAAGATTTTTCAAAATGAATTAAGAAGAGTTGCTAACTTTTTATATGCTGCTGAAAATAGGCACCAAGTGTTAAATGGTAAGTTAGGAAAACTTGCTATGCGATACAATATTGATTTAATTTCGCTTATTGAAGAAAATTTGAATTTAGACAATTTATGCAACCAATAAATAATATCTGTTATGGAAATTGAAGAAAAAATAATAAAGGAAATAAATAAATTAATTGAAACTAAAGAAAGTCAGTTAGATGAAGAATTGATTTCCAAAATTAATAAGTTAATAGTTTATCAATCAGTTAAAGTTGCTGATAAGGAAAAATCTGAAAGAGAAGCAATAAACTATATAGAAAATAAAATTTGTGATTTATTTAATTAAAAAATAATAGCATATGTATTTAACAAAAATAATGGTTGAAAATTTTCAATCATATTATGATAAAAGTGTAATAAATCTTGGAAAAAATCTTAATTTAATTTTAGGCACAATTGGAGCAGGTAAGTCAAAATTATTTAATGCGTTTTTTTGGAACTTTTTTGGCGAAATTTATAAAACAGAAGATGGTTGGATATCAGTTGATTCTTCAAACTTCCTATCCGTTTTTAATAAAATGAGTTTAAAAGAAACAGAAGAAAATGAAAGTATAAAAGCAGAGGTAGAATTGCATATTAAAAACGATAAAGATTATATTGTTTCACATTATATTAAAATTCAAAAAATTAACAATGATAATTTTACATCAGAAAAAAATTGGAAATTTATAAATGAAGAATTAATTGTTTCTTTTGATAATTCTGATGGTAACAGAATTAATATTGATAATCATTATGAAGCACGGGATTACATTGATAAAAAACTATTGCCGAAAGAAATAAGTAAATATATTTGGTTTCAGGGAGAAACATTAAATCAATTAATTGACATAAGAAATGGTAAAACATTTAAAGATGCAATAAATTATATATCCTATATTGGTTATTATGATAATAACATTGAACTTGTAGAAATTCTAATAGATAAAACAGAAAAAGCATTAAGAAGAGAGAAAAAGAGAGACACTTCTAATGAAAAAGAGTTTAATAGTATAAATAGCGAAATTGAACGATTAGAAAGGGAACTTCCTTCTTTTGAAAAAAATTTAAAAAATAAATATAAAGAACTTAAAGAAGTAGAGAAAGTAATTGATGATATAGACAAAATACTTGATGATATTATTGAATTTACTGAACTAAAGAATAAGAAAGAGAAAATTGATGCTGAGCGCAAATCTATATTTAATCAAATTGAAAATTTAGATAAAAATAAAAGTAATTTTTTTTCAAAATATTGGATTCTACAAGGAACAAAGCCATTATTAAAAGATGGTTTTAATAAGATACAATCATACCAAAAATGGTATGAAGAAAAACAAAATAGCAATCCAACTGGATTGCCTTATAATATTCCTTCTCCAGTTTTTCTTAATGAAATGTTAGATAATCTAGAATGTTATATTTGTGGAGAGAAATTTGAAAAAGACAGTAATGCTTATAAAAATATAGAAAAAAGATTAAAAATAGCAACTGGTAAAATTGAAGAATGCAAACAGGAAAACAGAGAGCAACTTATACTTAATAATAAAATAGTTGAACTTCTTTCATACCAATCAACTTTATTAACAGAAGTTAATAATATTAAATCTAATATTCATGAATATATAAAAAATAATAATAATTTAAATAATCATAAATCAGAATTATTAGAGAATATTAGAGAAATTGATAATAATATCACATTATTACAAGAAAAACATGGCAATAAAATCACAGATAATTTTTCGTTAGAAAAAAACAAATTTAATTATAATATTAAAGAACGAGATAGTATAAACCTTACAATTAAGCATTTGGAAGAAAAAATTTACAAGTTAAAACAAGATTTAAACCGAAAAAAAGATGAATTAAATAAAATACCAACAAAATCTAGTATTGAATATAAAGAAGAAAAAATACTTACCTATCTATATTTCATAAATGAGATATATCTCAAAACGAAAGAAACCGAATTTGACAAATTGATAACAAAGATTGAAAATAAAGCGAATAAAATTTTAATAAAAACTACTCAAGCAAATAAAGTTATTAATGGTAAGATTCATATTGACCGTGAGAGCTATAATATAAAACTAATTGATTTAGACAATGAAAATGATAATAGAGATGTTAATACAGGTCATATAACATTAATGAAAATGTGTATAATAAATGCAATGGTTCTTATATCTAATGAATACAAGAATAAATCATATCCATTTATAGCTGATGCACCAACATCTGCTTTAGATGATGGAACTACCAAACTATACTATAAAGTTCTTAATGAAGAATTTGAGCAAAGTATTATTATGACAAAAGACTTATTTACATATAAAGACGGTAAAAATATTATTGAGAAGGATTCTTTAAAAGAACTTGACTTTAAGAATGTATATCTAGTTGAAAAAGATGGTGCTTCTGAAAACCTAACAGAAACAAATTCATATAGTAAATTAACAAAAATTATTTAGTATGAGTATTATTAATGAAATAACTACATATAGTCCTAAAATTAAGAAGGAATATAAAAAAAATATTATTGAAAAATTAAGTAAAAAACAAGCCAGTGAAGGTGGTGATAGAAAATTTTTTAATCAATATTGGCAACCTTTTGCATGGGCTACAATTATAGGTTTTCTCAATGATAAACGAGTTCCATTAACTGAAAAATATGATACAGATGTTTTTAAATATAGTGTAATAAACAATCAAGCACCTGATATTTTAAAATCGTTAATCATTATGGCTATTGGTAAATTTGAAAGTAACAATGAACAAGGAATTGAACTTCTCAAAAATCCTAATGAAATTGTTAAGATTATTGATGAATATGCAAATGGCGGGTTTGAAATAATTAGCAGAAAATTAGATAAAAATCCGGATTATTTTTATGAGCATAATATTTTTATTGAAGATTTACTTGAAAGGTAGTGCAAACACGACTACACAAACCAAAACTTGCGAAAGAGTGCAATTTTCAACTCTAATGAAATTATATTACTTTTGAAATTTTATGAATTTAGAAATTGAGAATCAAAATATTGTTACAATTGAAAATGAACTTTTCAATCAACTTGAAAGAATGTTAATTAACAATTTTTCTAATTGTTCAATGGCATTACCTTCAACTAACAACTTTTATAGTCCATTTATTTTGGCATTGATTGGTATTTTTTTGAATCAGACCAAACATAAAAGAATAGAATCTTTACTCATAAAAATAGAAAACAAATTAAATGAAACACCTAATAATGCTGGGATATATAACTTTTATGGTAATGATAAGTATTTTTATGATGTTGATACAACATCCATAGTAAATACATTTTTTCTTTTGCGCAATTGTAAATCATCAGAATACCATAATCGGATTTTAAAATCACTTCTAAACAACAAAATAAATGGAGATAAAGCCATACAAACTTGGATAAATAGACCAAGAAATAATATTGATTGGTTTGTTAATTATAATTTTTTCGCATATTCATATTTATTAAATAGGCCAAACCAATTAATCAGGGAATATCTAATTTCCGAAAAAGAAAAATTTCTGCAAACAGGGTCACATTATTATTCAGATATTTCCTTTCCATATTTTTTAATAGAGTTTAACAATATTGAATTTGAAACAGATTTGTCTATAAATGAAAAATTAATATGCAATGATAATACAAACTTATTCCACATTGGAGTTAATATTTTGGATGGCAAATTAACACAGATAACCCTTGAAATTTTTTTGTTTTTATTAAATTCTAATCAGTTATATTTCAATTCAAAAAAAGGATATTTTACATCGCAAGAACTTAATTCAGCAATCATACTTTACTTAATAAATAAAATACAAAATAATGAATAACATTAGCAAACTTTGGATAATTAGTGGAGCTTTTGGCGGGCTCTTGTTTGCAATAAATTTAGCTTTAGGAGCTGGTATTACTTATGCTACAGGAAACCCTGGCTTTTCCGGTTTAATAACTGGCTTAACAACATCATTTGTTCTTTACATACTATATAGATTGACAAATAAGTTTGGTGCAATTGCTATAGCCTTTACTGTATATTCAATATTAGCTATTCCGACAGTTTTATTAGGAGCGCCTGGTATTTACAAAATAGCAGTTGGTTTACTATCTGGATTAGCATTTGATATAGTGCTAAAAGCTACAAAGTATAAGTTTTATGGTTACTTAACAGGTTTTTTCTTTTTTGTACTCATTATGATACCAACTACTTATTTTTCATATGTTTATTTGGCATTACCAAATTTAGAAAAGTTTAAAAGTGCAATGTTGATGTTGGCTGCAATCTTTACTGTTGAAGGCTGGATTGCAGCTTGGTTAGCTAAAAAGTTTTTTGACAAGAGACTTGAAAACTTATCATCAGTAAAGAATATTCGATTAACTAATATAGAAACTGACAATAAATGATTGTAGATTGTTCAATAAATAATATTAAGTACGAAAACAATACTGTTTTAGAAAATATTAATTTCAAACTCAATAAGGGTGAATGTTTGATGATTTCTGGTAATAGCGGTTCGGGTAAGACAACTCTATTGCTATTTGTTTCTGGATTATTACAAAAAAAACAAGCTTCAATTGATGGCACTTGTAATATTTCTAATAATGCTAAATTAGTTTATATTGCTCAAAATCCAGATTCTAACATTATTTCAAATGATGTGAAAAGTGAGCTTTTACTCAATAGTTCAGGAGATGTTTTAAAAATAAATTCACTATTAGACAGATATAATATATCCGATAGTTTTATCAATAAAAAAACTGATGAGTTGAGTGATGGTCAGAAACAATTATTAGCAGTGCTTTCTGGTATTTTGCAAAATGCAGATTTGTATGTTTTTGATGAACCTACTGCAATGCTTGACAATGAAAATACTTTAATGGTTTCTAAAACCATTAATCAGTTATTAAAAAATAATAAAACCGTTATAATTTCAACACACAACCCAGACCGATTCGACATAGCATTTAAGCCTCTTGTATTAAAATCTCAAACAAAAAAGTATCAAAACAATGTTTTCAGAAGTAGAATAAAAGGCACAAAAGACTATATTTTTGAACTTAAAAATTTACATTTCTACTACAATAAGAATGAAATAATATTTAAAGACTTCTGTCTGTCTTTAACCAATGAAGACGTACTATTAATTAGTGGAAAGAATGGAACGGGCAAAACCACATTAGCTAAATTAATGGCAGGTCTTTTAAAACCTAAAAAGGGAACAATAAAAATTAACGAACGGAAAATAAAAAAATACAAGAATTACTTACCTGTTTTATTCTCTTACTCATTACAAAACCCTAATTGGCAATTACTTTTTGAGACCATTGAGAAAGAAGTGAATTTCAGTATTAATAAATATTTGAAAGAAAACGCAAATTCGCACATAAAAAACCTAATTTCATTATTTACATACACAAACATTGACAAATTTAAAGAACCAAGAGAGTTAAGTTTCGGACAAAAAAAATTCATTACAAATTTTTCGTTCTATCACGATCCAATCATTCATTTTTTTGATGAACCGGATTTAGGAACGGACGAAGTTTTCAATAATTATTTTCTTGATTATATAGCTTATAGAAAAGAAAAAGGTTTAATAAGTATAATCGTGTCACATAACTCAAATAAATACAAAGCAATAGCAACCAAGAATATTATTCTAAACTAATGGAAAAGTTTTATAAAAATACAAATGCAAACACTATACCATTGCTACTCTATTTAGTTGCAAGTTTTACAATTGTATTTGTTTCAAACATAAATTTTCTTGTAATACTTTTTTTTATATTCATTGGCATTTCAGCAATATTGTTTAACCGAAATATTGTGATAAAAATATTTTTAATATCCGTCTTTATCATTCCGTTAATAATATTTTTATCAATGTTATTTTCTTGGAAATTCAATTATCAACAAGCCATTTTAATATTACCAAAAAGCATTTCTTTTTCAATAATGATTTCATCAGCAATTGCTTTTTTTCTATTCTTGCCAACTTATCAATTATTCAGAATTTCAAAAACAATAATAAAAAGCAGTTACCCCGCTTATGCTTTATTGGCAGGTTTTAGAACATTTCCGGTTTTTTTTCAATTTTCAAAAAAAATATTTGTTGCAATAAAAATAAGAAAAGCGTATTCATCATATTTTGATTTTGTAATGATATATTTTCAAAATATTTTCATTGAGTTTCTGAATTTTCTTGATGATTTCATAACCCGATTTTCATTTCTAAATTTAAAAGGAATAAAAGTTAAGCTTACTATTAATTATGAAACATATTTATTAATAATATACTTTCTAACATCAATAATATTTATAATTTATCACTACTGACCGACTAAATTTTAAATAAAGGGGTACTTCCAAATGGTT
>CAZZDX010000046.1:0-14420 GCA_964653185.1 uncultured Bacteroidales bacterium | reverse complement strand
GCCAAGTACTGTCTTTATAACCTCAGGACCAGTGATAAACATTTTTGAAATCTTATCAACAACAAAAACAAAATCAGTAAGAGCTGGCGAATAGACAGCCCCACCTGCACAAGGTCCTAGAATAACAGATATTTGAGGTATTACGCCCGAAGCTAATGTGTTATGATAAAAAATCTCTCCGTAACCTGCCAAAGAATTAACACCTTCCTGAATACGGGCACCTCCAGAATCATTAATACCAATAATAGGAATCTTTAACTTCATTGCATGATCCATTATTTTTGTAATCTTTCTTGCATGCATTAAGCCCAAAGAACCACCGGCAACAGTAAAGTCCTGTGCATATATACAAACAGGATAACCATTCATAGTCCCTATGCCTGTAATAACACCATCACCAGGAAGATGTTTTTTATCCATATCAAAATCTTTAGCATTATGCTCTACAAAAAGATCATATTCCTGAAAAGATTTAGGATCAAGAAGATAAATAATTCGCTCACGAGCAGTCATCTTACCCATAGATACCTGCTTCTCAATGGCTTCCTTACCACCACCCTGCAAAGCATCTTTCATCCTCTTCTTTAAATCAACGGTCTTTTGTTTAAGTGTTATCATAATATTTTTATATTTAATTAATAATGTTTAATTAAAAAAAAATCAAAGTAATAAATTATTTTTTTAATAAAACAAATAAAAACAATTATTTTTTCAACATATTATATAATTATATAACTAATTTTTTGTTTATAATGTTGATATTCAGTTTTTTAGGTAGTATTAATAAAAAATTTTAGTTGTTTATAAACGTAGTGTAGCAATCAATCCTAAAGGATTTGAAATTAAATAAAGTGTATCAATAATATTATTTGTAATCAAGTCGGCTGACAATAATGATTTAGAAGCACAAGCTTCTTTTTGTATCACCGCAATTCCTATTGCTGCATTTTTTAACATAAGATTATCATTATGTCCATTACCAATTGCTATTACAAAATCTTCACCAAGTTTTTTTATAAAATTCAACTTTGCTAATGATTGTTTATTTTTTAAAATAATATGTAACTTGCAGTTTATTCCTGTTAACTCTTTTTTGGCTAAACCAAAGGTGTCAGCAGTTATTATATGAACTTCTATATCTTTGGAAAGTTTATTAATAATACTTCCTACTCCTTTTATAAGTTTCCCATCAAAAGCAAGTGTGCCATTATAGTCCAATACAAGATATTTGAACGTAATATTTTTGAAATTTGGAATATTAATTTTTATAATTTTAAAATTTTATTTTTTTTGTATTGAAAAAATAAATTGTAAAAATAATTAATTTTTTATTTGGAATTAATATAATTTACTAATTTCGTAAATCTTTATAAAAAAAATAATTTTAAAAATAATATATATGAAGAAAAAAAAATTTATTACATGTGATGGTAATATGGCAGCATCTCACATAGCTTATATGTTTAGTGAGGTAGCTTGTATATATCCTATTACACCATCATCAACTATGGCTGAATATATTGACGAATGGGCAGCTCATGGCAGAAAAAATATATTCGGAGAGACAGTTAATGTTGTAGAGATGCAGTCCGAAGGTGGAGCATCAGGTGCTGTTCACGGTGCATTACAATCAGGAGCATTAACTTCTACATTTACAGCATCGCAAGGTCTCTTATTAATGATTCCTAATATGAATAAGATTTCCGGAGAACTATTACCGGGAGTATTCCACGTAAGTGCGAGAAGTGTGGCAGGACACGCTTTGTCTATCTTTGGAGATCATACTGATATTTATCATACTAGAGCTACTGGCTTTGCTTTGCTTGCATCAGGAAGTATTCAGCAAATAATGGACCTGGCAGGAGTTGCTCATCTGTCTGCAATTAAATCAAGAATTCCTTTTGTACATTTCTTTGATGGTTTTAGGTCTTCACATGAAATTCAGAAGATAGAAGCGCATACAAATGAAGACATGGCAAAAATATTGGACTTTGATGCTGTTCAGCAGTTCAGAGATGATGCTTTAAATCCTGAGCATCCTGTTACAAGAGGTACTGCACAAAATCCCGACATCTATTTTCAGGCAAAAGAATCAGCAAACAAATTTTATGATGCTGTGCCTGATATTGTTGAACATTATATGCAGGAAATAACAAAACTGACAGGCAGAGAGTATCATCCTTTTACTTATTATGGAGCAAAAGATGCTGAACATATTATAGTAGCAATGACCACTGTAACAGAAACAATTAAAGAAGTTGTAGATTATTTGAATAACAAAGGCGAGAAGACAGGACTTATAACTTGTCATCTTTACAGACCTTTTTCTGCAAAATATTTCTTTAAAGTATTTCCTGAAACAGTAAAGAAAATTTCTGTTTTAGACAGGGCAAAAGAACCAGGCGCTAATGGAGAACCTTTATACCTTGATATAAGAGACATTTTTTACGAAAAAGAAAACAAACCTTTAATTGTAGGTGGTAGATATGGACTGAGTTCTAAAGATACAACACCGGCACAGATGATTTCAGTATTTGAAAATTTAAAACTAAATAAACCTAAAAATCATTTTACTGTTGGTATTGTTGATGATGTTACATTTACTTCTTTACCTAAATTATCGGAAATAAGTGTAGCTCCAAAAGGTAACTTTGAAGCTAAATTTTACGGACTTGGCTCTGATGGAACCGTAGGTGCTAATAAAAACTCTATAAAAATTATTGGAGATTCAACTGATAAATATTGTCAGGCATATTTTGCTTATGACTCTAAAAAATCAGGAGGACTTACTGTCTCACATCTAAGATTTGGAGATATTCCCATCAGGTCAACTTATCTTGTTAATACTCCTGACTTTGTTGCTTGCCATGTAACACCTTATATATACAAATATGATATGCTTAAAGGTATTAAAAAAGGAGGTTCTTTCTTATATAATAGTGTTTGGAATATAGAAGAAACAAAAAAACGACTTCCAAATTCCGTTAAAAAATATATAGCAGAAAATAAAATAAACTTTTATATCATTAATGCAACAAAAATAGCAGAAGAAATAGGATTAGGCAATAGAACCAATACTATTATGCAGTCAGCTTTCTTTAAGATTGCTAATATTATTCCTTATGATTTAGCTGTTAAAGAGATGAAAAAAGCAATTGTAAAAAGTTTTGCTAAAAAAGGTGAAGATGTTGTAAATATGAACTATGCAGCTGTTGATAGAGGCGGAAAAAATATAATAAAAGTTGAAGTGCCTAATGAATGGAACAATTTAGAAGTAAAACCAGATGAACTAAAAATTAAAAGAAATAGAAAAGTGCCTGATTTTATTGAAAATGTTTGTGACCCGATAAATTTACAAAAAGGTGATGACTTGCCTGTAAGTGCATTTAAAGGAAGAGAAAATGGCGAATTTCCAGCAGGAACAACACAATATGAAAAAAGAGGTGTTGCAATAAATGTCCCTGAATGGTTATCTGAAAATTGTATCCAGTGTAATCAATGTGCTTATGTATGCCCTCATGCTGCTATAAGACCATTCCTGTTGACTGACGATGAACTTAAAAATGCTCCCGAAGGAACAATAGTTAAAAAAGCAATAGGTAAAGAATTAAAAGGACTTAATTATAGAATACAGGTAAGTGCTCTTGATTGCACAGGATGTGGATGTTGTGCAGATGTTTGTGCTGCCAGAGATAAAGCTCTTGTTATGAAACCTATTGGAACGCAGATGAAAGAAGTTGAAAAATGGGATTATATGACAGAAAAAGTAGGATACAAAGATATATTACCAAAGACAAATGTAAAAAACAGTCAGTTTGCACAACCTTTGTTTGAGTTTTCCGGTGCCTGTGCAGGATGCGGAGAAACTCCGTATGTCAAGTTAATAACACAGCTGTTTGGTGAAAGAATGATGATAGCTAATGCTACAGGATGCTCATCTATTTGGGGCGCTGCTGCACCTTCAACACCATATTGTGCAAATAAAAACACCGGATATGGTCCGGCATGGGCAAATTCTTTGTTTGAAGATAATGCAGAATACGGATTTGGAATGGCTACTGGTGTTGACAAACTAAGAAATAGAATTGCAAGAATAATGACTGATGCTTTAGAGCATAACAAGATATCATCTGAAACAAAACAAGCTTTTGAGGAATGGATACAAGGAAAAGAAGATGCTGAAAAATCAAAAACAGCTTCTGAAAAATTAATCTCATTGCTAAAAAAAGAAAATAATCCTGTATCAAAAGAGATATTAAGTTTAAAACAATATTTAGTTAAAAAATCTGTATGGATTATTGGAGGTGATGGCTGGGCTTATGATATTGGCTATGGCGGATTAGACCATGTCCTTGCTTCGGGTAAAGATGTAAATGTATTAGTCCTTGATACAGAAGTTTACTCAAATACAGGAGGACAATCATCCAAAGCTACCCCAACAGCTGCAGTAGCTAAATTTGCTGCCTCAGGTAAAAAGGTTAGAAAAAAAGACCTTGGAATGATGGCAATGTCTTATGGATATGTATATGTTTCGCAAGTTGCTATGGGTGCAAATCAAGCTCAATATTTAAAAGCTGTCATGGAAGCAGAAGCTTATCACGGACCTTCTATAATCATTGCTTATTGTCCTTGTATAAATCATGGATTAAAAATTAGTATGAGTAAATCACAGGAAGAGGAAAAAAGAGCTGTTGAAGCCGGCTACTGGCATCTATACAGATTTAATCCGGAACTTGAAAAACAAGACAAAAATCCTTTTATCCTTGACTCAAAAGAACCTGATTTTAATAAATTTCAGGACTTTTTAGACGGAGAAGTGAGATATTCTTCACTTAAAAAAACATTTCCTAAAGAATCAGAAGAATTATACGCTGCTGCTAAAAAAGATGCCAAATGGCGATACAACAGCTATAAAAGATTAACTGCTTTGGATTATTCTAAATAATAAAAAAATAGAAATATAAATATTGAAAATATTAAAAAACGGGCAAGATAAATACTTGCCCGTTTTTAATTTTTTTTGACTTTTATAAAAAAAATATCTGCTTTAGGTAAACAAAAACAAATAATAAATACTGTAAAAATGAAAAAAATATTAAAAATATCTGTTTGTTTATTTATTCTGTCTTTTGCTTTAAATTCATGCAACTATTCAAAGACAGATAAAGTTCAACATAATAAAAATATTTCAAAAAATGAATATCTGATGATGTCTGTTCTTTATCAGCAAAAATCTGCTGAATACAGAGCCCTTTCTTATCAGGCATATAACATTGCAAAAATAAGATTAGATGAATATCTTAAAACCAGAAATGACTCTTTAAAACCAGCAGTTGTTGTTGATATAGATGAAACAGTACTTGATAATAGTCCATGGGAAGCAAAATGTATTTTAGAAAATATTAATTATCCTAAACAATGGAATGAATGGTGTAAATCAGCAAAAGCAAAACCATTACCGGGTGCTGTTGATTTTTTGAATTATGCTTTTTCAAAAAATGTTGATGTATTTTATATAAGTAACAGAAAAGAAAATTTAAAAGAAGCAACAATACAAAATCTTAAAACATCTGGATTTCCACAGGTTGATAAAGAACATATATTTACAATGAGAAGCAGTGAAAATAAAAAAGAACGGAGAGCATTAGTTACAAAAAATCATCATATTATTTTATTAATAGGTGATAATCTAAGTGATTTTTCTGAAATTTTTGAAAAAAAATCAATTAAAAAACGTTTCGCAATAACTGACAGTTTAAAAAGAGAATTTGGAAATCGTTTTATTATATTGCCAAATGCAATGTATGGAGAATGGGAAAATGCAATATATGACTATAATAGAATATCTGATAAAGAAAAATTACTAATCAGAATCAAAAATCTTGAAAGTTTTTAGTTTTAGGTTTATACAAAATTCTAAATTTGATTTATAGTTTTAGGATAATCTAATGAATAATGTAATCCTATACTTTCTTTACGGTTTATAGCCATTTTTATAATTAAATATGCTACATAAATTATATTTCGTAGTTCACAAATTTTAACAGTAAGCACTGATTTATTATAAAGTTCTTCTGTTTCCCTGTAAATAATTTCCAAACGGTCTAATGCTCGCTGAAGCCGCAAATCAGACCGAACAATACCAACATAATTACTCATTACAGATTGAAGATCTTTTAAAGATTGTGTAATTAACACCAATTCTTCATTAAAAACAGTTCCTTCTGAATTCCAATCAGGTATTTCATTACAAATATTAAGAGAGTTAACTTTTTTAATAGAATCCTGACTTGCTCTATGTGAAAATACTAATGCTTCAAGCAATGAATTTGAAGCTAAACGGTTGGCTCCATGTAATCCTGTTGAAGAACATTCTCCTGATGCATAAAGATTTTTTATTGAAGTTTGTCCATACTCATCTGTTTTAATACCACCACATATATAATGTGCAGCAGGAACAACAGGTATCATATCTCTAGTAATATCAATTCCTATACTTAAACATTTTGCATATATATTTGGAAAATGATATATCAACTCTTTTTTGTCAAGATGAGTGCAGTCAAGAAAAACATAATCATTTCCACTTATTTTTAATTCTTTATCAATTGCCCGTGCAACAATATCACGGGGAGCTAAAGATAATCTTTTATCATATTTATGCATAAACTTATTGCCATCCATAGTTTTTAGAATGCCACCAAACCCACGTAAAGCTTCTGTTATTAAAAAAGATGGTTTTTCTTTAGGATTATATAATGAAGTTGGATGAAACTGGGTAAATTCCATATTCTCTACTTTTCCTTTTGCTCTATACACCATTGCAATACCATCACCTGTAGCTATAGGCGGATTTGTGGTATTTTCATATACATTACCTGTGCCTCCTGTTGCTATTAATATTATTTTTGAGAGTATAGTAAATATTTTTTTTGTTTTATTATCAAAAACATAAGCACCATAACAAGCAATATCTTTGGTTCTTCTGTTTACCTCTATGCCCAGATGATGCTGGGTAATAAGATCAATAGAAAAGCATTCTTCCAAAAGTTCAATATCAGGATTATTTTTAACCTGATACAAAAGTCCTCTTTCTATTTCATTTCCTGTATTATCTTTATGATGTAAAACTCTGTATTCTGAATGCCCGCCTTCTTTATTCAAATCATATTTCCCATTCTTATCTTTATCAAATTGTATTCCCCATTTTATTAATTCTTTAATTCTTTCTGTTGATTCAGTAATAGTAATTTTTACAATTTTTTTATTAGAAAGTCCACATCCGGCAATCATTGTATCTCTTATATGCTTTTCATAAGTATCAGGTGAATATGTAACGGCTGCTATTCCGCCTTGAGCATATCGTGTATTCGTATTATCAGCTTTCCCTTTTGTTACAATACAAACTTTACCATAAGGAGCAACTTTTAATGCATAGCTTAATCCGGCAATACCAGAACCTATAACCAAAAAATCTACTTTTTTTCTCATTATTAAATAATTTTTTACAAAGATAACCACCACTAAATCGCATTTACCTTTGTTTTGGCTTCGCTCAACAACTAACAGTATGAACTTATTTAAGTTTAATTCATTAGAAGTCAGCAGTATCCAATCGGCAGTCGGCAATTGGTTTTTTCCGATAAATACAGTTGAAAATTCCGATAAAAATCGGAAAATGTTCCATTTGTGGATTGTGGACTATTAACTATTTATAAAACACAAAAATAACTTAATTTAGTTTATTAGAATTTAATATTATAATTATATTTAATAATAAAAAAAAAGATGATATTTATTATTTGATTATAAAAAATTAATAATTTTGTCTTTTAAAATTATAAAAAAAAAGATGAATACAAAAAAAGATATAATAAAAAAAAATGATGTGGTTATATGTTTTTCAGGTGATTCTGGAGATGGCATGCAACTTACAGGAACACTTTTTTCTGATACATCAATATTAGATGGTAATGATATTATAACTTTTCCTGATTATCCCTCAGAAGTTCGTGCTCCACAAGGTACGGTAGGAGGTGTCTCTGGTTTTCAGGTGCATATTGGAGATTGTAAAATATATTCTCCCGGCGATTATGCAGATATAATTGTTGCTATGAATCCTGCTGCTCTGAAAGTAAATGCAAAATTAATAAAACCAGACGGAATTATTATTATTGATGAAGATAATTTTGTTGAAAAAAATATTAAAAAAGCAGGATATAAAAAAGATCCTATAAAAGAATCCGGATTAGAAGATACTAAAATTATTAAAGTATCTGTAACAAAAATGACAAAAGAAGCATTAAAGGATTCGGGATTGGATGGCAGAAGCATATTGCTATGTAGAAATATGTTTGCTCTTGGTATGGTATGCTGGTTACTTGATAAATCATTAGATGTTTCTATTGATTTTATTAATGAGAAATTTGAAAAGAAACCTCTTGTTGCAGAAGCAAATAAAATATCTTTAAAAGCCGGATATAATTATGCTGATATTATAGAAGTAGTTAAACCATATCATATTAAATCAGCTAAGTTAGAAAAAGGAACATATAGAAAAATTGATGGAACTACTGCTGCTTCATGGGGACTTATGGCTGCGGCTGAGAAATCAGGGAGAGAATTATTTTTAGGTTCTTATCCTATAACCCCTGCAACCGGTATTTTGCAGGAATTATCTGAAAGAAAAGATTTGGGAGTAAAAACATTTCAGGCAGAAGATGAAATTGCTGCTATATGCTCTGTCGTCGGAGCTAGCTTTGCGGGTGATTTAGCCGTTACCTCAACATCAGGTCCCGGCTTGGCTTTAAAAGCAGAAGGCGCAGGTCTTGCAGTAATGGCAGAGTTACCTGTTGTTATTATAAATGTTCAAAGAGGCGGTCCTTCAACAGGATTACCAACTAAAACAGAACAGTCGGACTTGATGCAGGCATTATATGGAAGAAGCGGAGAAGCACCTCTTGTTGTAATTGCAGCAAGCACTCCTTCTAATTGCTTTAACTTTTCATTTGAAGCTTGTAAAATAGCACTGGAACATATGGTGCCTGTTGTCTTAATGTTAGATGGATATTTAGTACATGGTTCTGAACCTTGGAAAATACCTGATATGTCTGATTTAACTAAAATTTATCCACCTATAGTTGAACAAGGAACAAAAAATTATATGCCTTATAAAAGAGATAAGAAAACTCTTGCTAGAGGATGGGCTATACCAGGAATCAAAGGTTTGGAACATATACTTGGAGGACTGGAAAAAAATGAGCAGGGTGATATCTCTTATGCACCTGAAAATCATCAGGAAATGTGTGAACTAAGGGCTGAAAAAGTTAAAAGAGTAGAAAACTATATACCTAAATTAAAAGTTGAAGGTAATAAATCAGGTGATTTATTAGTCGTTGGCTGGGGTGGAACTTATGGACAGATGTCTATTGCTGTTAGAGAGCTTAGAAGACAAGGAAAAAGTATAGGACTTGCTCATTTTAACTATATTAATCCTTTGCCTAAAAATACTGAAGATGTTTTTTCTAAATTTAAAAAAATTGTTGTATGTGAATTAAATCTTGGTCAGTTTGTTAACTATTTAAAAGCAAAATTTCCAAAATTTGATTATAGACAATATAATAAAATACAAGGTTTGCCTTTCACTGTTATTGAATTAAAAAATAATTTTAATAAAATATTGGAGGATTAAATAATTATGTTAAAAACTAAAGAAGAATTAACTCCTAAGGATTTTAAGCCGGAAAAGGAAGTAAAATGGTGTCCCGGTTGTGGCAACCATATGATTTTGTTTGCTGTTCAAAAAGCTTTGGCTGAAATAGGATATGAACACGAATCATCTGTTTGTATCTCAGGGATTGGATGCTCTTCAAGGTTTCCTTATTATATGAACACCTATGGATTTCATACCATACACGGTAGAGCTGGTGCCGTTGCTTCAGGAGTTAAAATTGCTAATCCGAGGTTAAGCGTTTGGCAATTTACCGGAGACGGTGATGCTCTTGCAATTGGCGGGAATCATTTTATCCATGAGATAAGGCGAAATATGGATATTAATATTGTTTTATTTAATAATCAGATATATGCTTTAACAAAAGGGCAATATTCTCCTACTTCTCCAAAAGGAAAAATTTCTGTTACTTCTCCTTTTGGAACTATTGAAAGACCTTTTAGAGTTGGAGGATTGGTAATTGGTGCAAGAGGGTCATTTTTTGCAAGGTCAATAGATAGTAATGTTAAATTATCTACAGAAATTTTTGAAGAAGCAGCTAAACATGATGGAACTTCTGTTGTAGAAGTATTACAAACTTGTATGATTTTTAATAATGAAGCTTATAAGGAATTAACAGATAAGGAGCATAAAGCAGACCGTCAGTTGATTCTTCATGATGGAGAACCTATGATTTTTGGCAAAAATAATGATAAAGGTATTATCTTTGAAAATGAAAGATTAAAAGTTGTTAAAATAGGAGAAAATGGTATCACAAAAAATGATATATTAATACATAATCTTAATCATAAATATGCAGGACTGCACTTGATGTTAGTTAATATGTGTCCACCGGAATATCCTGTAGCTTTCGGAGTTATTCATAATATAAATATAGAGACGTATGCTAATGAATTAGAAGCACAGATTAAAGATGTTCAATCTAAAAGCAAAATAAAGTGTATGGATGATTTATTGCATAGCGGAAAAACCTGGAAGGTATAACTTTTAATGCTTTGTTGAAAAGATTGAATAAATGAAATAATTTTTACAATTATTTCATTTATTCAATCTTTTCATTTTTTTAACAATAACAAACAATACTTAAATCCGGCAATATTCTTAAATCTTATTTATAATTATATAATTCCTTCATTAAGAATATCATGTAAATGTACTACTCCAACATATTTTTTTTTATCTGTAATAAGAATTTGTGTGATATTATTCTTTTTCATAATATTTAAAGCATTTATAGCCAAAGTATTTTTATCTAATGTCTTTGGATTATGAGACATGATGTCTTTTGCTGTCAGATTTTCTATTGAAACATTTTTTTCTATCATTCGTCTTAGATCTCCATCAGTGATTATTCCTACAAGGTTTTTATTTTCCAAAACAGCTGTTGCTCCTAACCTTTTTGAAGATATTTCTAATATTACTGTTTTAATGTTATCATTGGTTTTTACTTTAGGGACTTCGTTTTTTAAGTATAAATCTGATACTTTCAAATATAATTTTTTTCCAAGAGATCCTCCTGGATGATATTTTGCAAAATCATTAACAGAAAAATCACGGCATTCTAATAAACAAACTGCAAGTGCATCACCTAATACTAATTGAGCAGTAGTGCTTGAAGTTGGCACTAAATTATTAGGACAAGCTTCCTCGTCAACAGTTGCATTAATAATATAATCAGATTGTTTAGCAAGAAAAGATTCTGTATTTCCAACTAAAGCAATTAATTTATTACCTGATAATTTTAGCAAAGGGACTAAAACTTTTATCTCAGGTGTATTACCACTTTTAGAAATGCAGATAACTATATCGTCTTTTTGTATTATACCTAAATCACCATGAATAGCATCTGCAGCATGCATAAATATTGATGGTGTACCGGTTGAATTAAAAGTTGCAACAATTTTTTTGCCTATATTAGCACTTTTGCCTATTCCTGTAATAATTACTCTTCCTTTAGAATTATAAATAAGTTTTATGCACTCTGTAAAGTCATTATTAATATAATTTTTTAAATTTGCAATGGCTAAGGATTCTTTATTAATTGTATTTAATGCAATTTTTTTTATTTTTTCTTTAGTTTTTAACATATTATTATTTAAAAAAAAATATTTTTGCAAAGGAAACAAAAAATATAGTATATTTACGCCATAAAAAAAATAAAAATTAGTTTGAAATGAAAATGAGTATAGAAAATGAGAAATCTCTTAAAAGTGTATTAAAAGATTTTTTTGGATTTGATAGATTTAAAGGTAATCAGGAAGCTATAATAAAAAGTGTCTTAGCCGGAAATAATGCTTTTGTGATTATGCCAACAGGTGGTGGAAAATCAATGTGCTATCAGTTACCGGCATTAATTAGTAAAGGCACAGCAATAGTTGTCTCTCCTCTTATAGCCCTGATGAAAAATCAGGTAGATATGGTAAGGAATTTTGGGACAAAAAAGAATATTGCTCATTTTTATAATTCATCTCTTTCAAAACAAGAAGCATTAGATGTAAAAAAAGACCTGATAAGTGGAAAAACAAAATTATTATATGTTGCACCGGAATCACTTACTAAAAAAGATAATGCAGAATTTCTTAAAACAATTGACATATCTTTTTATGCAATAGATGAAGCTCATTGTATATCAGAATGGGGACATGATTTTAGACCTGATTATAGGAACCTGCGTTCTATAATTGATTTTATTGGTAAAAAAGTACCTATAATAGCACTTACTGCCACAGCTACACCAAAAGTTCAACATGATATTCAAAAAAATTTGGATATTTTGGATGCAAAAGTTTTTAAATCTTCATTTAACAGACCTAATCTTTATTATGAAGTTCGTCCAAAAACTAAAAGTGTTAATAAAGAAGTTATCAAATACATAAAAAAACATTATGGGCAATCAGGCATAATTTATTGTTTGAGCCGTAAGAAAACAGAAGAGATAGCTGAAATTTTAAGAGTAAATGGTATTAAAGCTGAGCCCTATAATGCAGGATTAGAGTCATCAGTACGTACAGCTACTCAGGATAAATTTTTAATGGAAGATATAGATATTATTGTAGCTACTATTGCATTTGGAATGGGAATTGATAAACCTGATATACGTTTTGTTATTCATTATGACATACCTAAAAGTCTTGAGGGCTATTATCAGGAAACAGGGCGTGCAGGCCGTGACGGAGGAGAAGGTAATTGTATTGTATTTTATAGTTATAAAGACATACAAAAATTTGAAAAATTTATGAAAGGCAAACCTGTGTCTGAACAGGAAATAGCACAGCAACTACTTTTAGAAACTGTTGATTATGCAGAGTCATCTGTATGCCGTCGTAAACAATTGCTTCATTATTTTGGGGAAAATTATATAGAAGAGAACTGTCATAATTGCGATAATTGTTTATATCCAAAACCAAAATTTGAAGGAAAAAATTATGTAGCTATTGTAATCCAGGCAGTAATAGAGGTTAAACAACAATTTAAGGCAAAGCATCTTATTAATGTAATAATAGGGAAAAATACATCAACAATAAAGACATGTAAACATAATAATCTCAAAATTTTTGGCAGAGGTGCTGACGAAGATGAAAAATTCTGGAATGCTGTAATTCATCAATCTTTGATTAAAGGACTTATTGTTAAAGATATTGATAATTATGGACTCTTAAAGGTAACTAAACAAGGACATGAATTTCTTAAACATTCTTATTCAATAAAGCTTACCAAAGACCATGATTATGAAAAAGAAGATGAAGAAGGAGTATTCTTTGATACGAATGGACATGCTGCAAGAGGTGTTACTGACAAAGAGCTATTTTTACTTCTTCAAAATTTAAGAAAAAAAATATCAAAAAAAGAAAATCTTCCGCCTTTTGTTATATTTCAAGACCCTTCATTAGAAGATATGTCAACACAATATCCTATAACAAATGAAGAATTAAGAAAAATAACAGGCGTTGGAATTGGAAAAGCTCAAAAATATGGAAAACCTTTTCTTGAATTAATAAATAATTATGTTAAAGAAAATGAAATTGAACGCCCTGTTGATATGACAGTAAAATCAGTTATTAATAAATCGGAATTTAAAGTGTATATTATAAAAAATATAGACCGTAAAATATCTCTTCAAGATATTGCTGATGCTAAAGGAATTTCTTTTGACGAAATATTGACTGAAATAGAAAGAATTATATCATCAGGAACAAAAATCAATATTGACTATTATATTAATGAACATATTGATATCTCTCATCAGGAAGAAATTTTTGATTATTTTAGAGAAGAAGCTAAATCTGATTCAGTAGAAGAAGCACTTGAAATTTTAGGCGAAGATGAATATTCAGAAGATGAAGTACGGCTTATAAGAATTAAATTTATTTCAGAAATAGGAAACTAAACAAAAAATTAATAACTATTCGGATTATTAAAGTCAAAAAAATTTTATGTCCAAAGGCAGATATTAATTATGAATTATGAATTACGAATTATGAATTATTAATTATTAATTATTAATTATTAATTACGAATTATGAATTATTAATTATTAATTACGAATTACGAATTACGAATTATGAACTTTGAACTTTGTGCTTGATACTTGTGCTTGATACTTGTGTCTTGATACTGAAAAATTATGAATTATGAATTATGAACTTTGAACTTTGAACTTTGAACTTTGTGCTTGATACTTGTGTCTTGA
>CAZZDX010000045.1:0-14480 GCA_964653185.1 uncultured Bacteroidales bacterium | reverse complement strand
GCACAGAACGTCAAATTTCTTACAGCATTTAATTCTATATAATTCAACCATCCTAATGAATTTGCATTAGGTTTATTATAAGTAATATTAACATTTATTGTTGAACCTGATGTGTTAAAATTCATTATATCTGATGATGAATTTGCATAAGCACCTGTATAGTTATCAAGATTAACACTTGGCACAGTAACGAGCATATTATTGCCATTGGCAGTAACATTAAAAGTGCTATTTAAGTTTGACCTTGCAATAATATTTGTCTCTATAAATACTTCTGAGCCAACATCTATATTTGGAAAAGTGAAAGAGAAATTGTATGAAGTAAGAATGTCAAATGCTTCTCCATACCATTCTCTGCCTGATTTTAATAGATTTACCGATTCTTTTTCATTAAAAGCATAGTCCTGAAACTTATTAACAAATTTATTTGCAGGCAAACTTTCAGAAGTTTCTAATTCTATTCTTTTTCCTGGTCCTAAATCAGTTGTTATAAAATAACAATTTATATCTGAATATTTATGGATTGAATGATGAAATTTTAAATCTATTGTATCATATATCCATTTATTAGGATTTTCTCCATAAAATAACACATAATCATTATCATCAAATTTGGCATCATCTTCTCCATTAACAAATATAGCATTTTCCTGCAAATCATCATATCTGAATTCTGAATTACTTTCAGGAAGCATTCCTCCTCCATTGCCATAAATCCTTATGTTTCTCGGGTCAATTGATGAAACATTTATACCCATATTAGAAAGGTCATTACGGGTAATTTTATAAATACCTGTATTTGACACAGACATTTTATACCAATTACCTGTTGCAAGTACTGAATTCTGTGTATAAGCATGTTTATTATATCTTGATTTACTCGTTGGAACATAAGTTATATTTAATTCTATATCAAAAGAAATTAATTTCTCATACTTATTACTTGTCTGATTTTTTCTTACAGGGACAAAAGATACTGAAACATAAGGTTTCTTTTTATCATAGATTACAGAAGAATTGACTTTTATATGTTCATCTATTAAATTTAAATCTTTTATATTTTTAATCTCATCATATTCAAATTCTTTAAAAACTTTATTTGTCAGTTTTACATCTACTTTTATATTTATAAATTCACCCATATCAGGCAAATTAAACCTTTCATAATAAACAGGCAAATTTTTACTTTCGGCTTTATATATTGCCCCATCAAAATAAAGATAATCTATTATCTCATTATTTGGCATACCAATACTCTGGTTGTTGCACCATTGTATCTTTCTGATATATTTTTCATTAAAAGCAATAGCATTAAACTGTAACAACAACAGAAAAACCAAATAAATAATAGATCTGTTTTTAGATGAATGAAACTGCCACTTTTTTTTATCTGACATTCTTAATTTTTATCTTATTTTGCTAATATAAATTTTTTCTATTGTATGATAAACGATTTAATAATAAATTTATTATTTACTTGTAATTATTCGGATATAAAAAAATATTTTTATTTAATGTATTTATTACTAAATTTATATATTTTTGCAAACATACAAGGGACAATAAATTTATTTTAATTTTTATATTAGTAATAAAATAAAGAAGTTATAATATTGATAATCAATAGCTTAAATTTAAGATTTGAAATAAACGGAATATAAATATTAACCAAAAACTATAAGCGAAATAAACCCAATTGGGTTTACACAATCGTTAGCATGCATTATCAATGATTAATCCTTGAATTATGAAATACAAAACAACATTTTTCGTCCTTGTGTTTGCTTCAATATATTTGATAAGCGGATGCATCTCAAAATCAACTGCACAGGATAAAACAATTGATACCACACAACTGGTCTTACGAATTAATGCAAAATATATCGGGAGCATTGGCTGGGGTAATATTTATAAATGTAAGGTAAATGAAGTTTATAAAGGTAATCTGGATGATACACTTATATTTTTATATATTATTGCGAATAATTATGACAGTATATTTTTCGAAAAAATATCTCAACAAGGAAAGAAAAGAGCAAATGTCGAATTTCAATTCCTATCTTGTTTCAAAGAAATTGAAAATGATAAACCCTACGTAAATTTTAAGAATGCTTTTATTGACCAGAAAAAACGAACATGGGAATTGATTAATTTGAAAAATGATTATAATTAGAAAAATGATTATGAAAACCTTTATACTAGCAACCTTTATAACTTTTTTTATACTTGCTTGTGCTTCGGCCCAAGACAAAAGTGACACAATCAAGAATATAGAACAAAAAATCCAGTCAATCAATCTGGACACCAACTACCAAATTGTAACTCTAAACAATGAAGCATTTTTAGATTCAGGATTTATAAAACAACAGGGCAAAGGATATGGGCAGTTGACAGGCTTTTTTAAAAACGATACAATTTATAAAATACGTGAACTTATTGGCATTACACTGTTGCATGATATCGCAACCACTGATTATTATTTCCGGGACGGGAATTTAATTTTTGTATATGAACAAGAAAGATACGGACCTGACATTTTAATTGACAGTGCTGGAACAGTTGACCATAAAAAACCTGAACCTGACTTTGAAGGGTGCTACTATTTTGTCACTGATAAAGTTATCACTAAGACAAAAGGACAACAAAAAATTCTACCTAACGAAATGTTTTTTTTATCCCAATCAAAAGAAAGACAATTATGGCATTCAGCAAAAAAATATATTGACTTGTTGATTAACAAAAAGAAACAATAACGCATGCTAACACCACCTACGAACCAAGCGGGCTGGCGAAAACAATATGACAAATATAATAATAAATAAACATTCTATCTGTTTGAAAGGAAAGTGCAAGCAAATGCCAAACGTTTCATATACGTAACCGGTTGAACTAAACAGCCTTTGGCGGTAGTTATTTTTTTATAAAAAAAAATTCTTATTTTTGTTTCATTGTTTAACCTAAAATTTATAATACAATTAGGATAAAAGATTTATCAGTCAGACGCCCGACTGATGCAAAAACTTGTGCTGTCAGGCAATTGCCTGATCAGTATTCAGCTTATCACTTTTAATAAATATTTAATCAGGCAACTGCCTGATAGTTTTATATTAAAATTTTTTACGTATTTTTGAATTTCGCTTAAAACACTATTACGTTGGGCACAATTAGAGCAGATGGCAGAAGTAAACAGAAATAATTTAGGCAGCAACGAAAAATGATTGTATTTTTGTTGTTTAAATTTGAGTAATAAATATGACAGAATTATTATCAATAAAAGAAGCAAGTTTGTGGGCAAGTAACCATATGAATAAGAATGTAACTACTTCAAATATTTCGTATTTAATACAATACGGAAAGGTTAAGAAGTATGGCGACAATGGGACAACTGCTGTTAACAAATACGACTTATTAAGTTATTATAAAAGTTTTAATGGACAAAGAGAGACTGATTGGCGAGAAAAATTAGGAAATGATTTAAACTGGGCTTTGTCTTTTGATAATTTAAAAGAAAAAGACACAACAAAACATATTCATAGACTACACCCATACAAAGGAAAATTTATACCGCAATTAGTTGAATATTTTATTGATGACAATACCGATAACTTCAAAAAGGAAACATATTTTAAAAAAGGCGATATTATTCTTGATCCTTTTTCTGGAAGTGGAACAACAATGGTGCAAGCCAATGAATTAGGAATGCACGCTATTGGTGTTGATATATCTGCTTTTAATTCATTAATTGCAAATGTAAAAGTTGTAAAAGTTGATTTTCAAGACTTAAATAATGAATTAAAACGAATTACAAACTCATTAAAAGAATACATTTCTCAAAATAAAAATGCTCAATTTGAAACTGAGTTGCTTGAAGAGTTAAATGTTTTTAATAAAAAGTATTTTCCTTCACCTGAATTTAAAGTTAAAGTTCGTAAGAAAGAAATAATAGAAAGAGAATACACACCACAAAAAGAAAATGAATTTTCTGAAACTTTTGAAAAACTTCGAGAAAAATATAACCTTAAACTAAAACAAGATAAAGCCGGTAATTTTCTTGAAAAATGGTATCTCGAACCAGTAAAAAATGAAATTGACTTTACTTTTAAACAATTAAAAAAGGTTAAAAACACAACTACAAAAAAAATTATCACAATAATATTAAGTAGAACAATTAGGTCTTGTAGAGCTACCACTCACGCTGATTTAGCAACGCTTAAAGAACCTGTTACAAAAACATATTATTGTAGAAAACACGGGAAAATTTGTAAGCCAATATTTTCAATGCTTTCTTGGTGGGAAAGGTACAGTAAAGACACAGTAAAACGATTATATGAATTTAATAATTTAAGAACTGATACATATCAGAATTGTTTGCAAGGAGATGCAAGAAATATTAATATTTTTTCAGAGTTAAAAAATAAAAACCCAGAATTTTCAAAATTTGCAGAAAAACAGAAAATTAAAGGAATTTTTTCCAGTCCACCTTATGTTGGGCTAATTGATTATCACGAACAACACGCATACGCTTACGATTTATTTGGTTTTAAACGAAACGATGAAAAAGAAATAGGACCACTTTATAAAGGACAAGGTCGTGAAGCAAGAAATTTTTATATTGAAGGAATTGTACAAGTGTTGAATAATTCAAAACAATACTTACAAGACGATTACGATATTTTTTTTGTGGCAAATGACAAATACAATATGTATCCAACTATTGCAGAAAAATCTGGAATGAAAATCGTAAATCAATATAAGAGACCTGTTTTAAATAGAACAGAAAAAAACAAGTCGGCATATGCAGAAATAATATTTCACTTAAAGGAAAAATAATGGCATTATCAAAAGAACAAATACAATCAGTTGAAGATACAATTAGAAATAGTCTTAGAAATAGATTTAAGACTTACAATCCTGAACCAGCAGTAATGCCATTTCACACTCGATTATTGGGAAAAGATAGACTTGCTCTTTACTCATTTATACATTCTTTGAATACGAATTTTGGAACAACAATTTTTGAACAACAATTTTTGAACCCGTTGCTGTTTCATTAGCGTTAAGTAGATTTAAAGTTGCAAAACTTCAAATGAAATCTGGAACACAAATCAGCGAACAAGCCCAGTATGAAATTCAGAAAATAATGAATGAATTGACTGCTGCTAATAAAAAGCCTAATAAGCAAAAAGAGATAGAAATAATTCGTCAAGTTTGCCAAAAAGGAGAAATGCGAACAATAAAACCAACAAGAGTAGATGTTTATCTTGAAAGCGAAGACGGAGAAATATACTTGTTTGATATAAAGACTGCAAAACCAAATAAGGGTGGTTTTAAGGAATTTAAAAGAACTCTTTTAGAATGGTCAGCAACAGTTTTATCGGAAAATCCAAAAGCAAAAATTAACACACTAATTGCTATCCCTTATAATCCGTATGAACCAAAACCTTACAGTAGATGGACTATGGCTGGAATGCTTGATTTAGAAGAAGAATTAAAAGTAGCAGAAGAATTTTGGGATTTTCTTGGTGGAAAAGGTGCATATGATAATTTACTTGGTTGTTTTGAACGAATTGGAATTGAAATGAGAAAAGAAATTGATGAATATTTTGCTCGGTTTAATAAATAACTGTGCCCAACACGGTATATATTCAAGAGCGGTTTCGGTGGTTTGCAAAACTTTTTTTACTTTTAAAAACGAAATCAATAAATTGATAATGAAGTGTTTGTAAATCCGCTCCAAAATATATACCCACCGTCAGAGTGTCTAAAAACCAATAAAAAAGTAAAATAAATTTGATTATAAAAAATATAAATCATTGATTATCAATATAATATGATATAATGTTTTAATAAAAAATTTAATAATTTTGGGTTTTTAGACATTCTGCCGTTAGTACTTATTTAAAATAAATCATTAACAATGACATAAAAAAATGAAACGAACAGTATATTTAGACAATAATGCAACTACTCCAATTCATCCGGAGGTAAAAAAAGCAATAACAGAAGCACTTGCTCTTTATGGTAATCCATCAAGTATGCATCAGCAAGGACGGATGGCTCGTAATGCAATTGAGTATGCCAGAGAGAAAGCTGCGTCATTCATAGGAGTTGAACCTAATGATATAATATTCACCGGTTCTGGCTCTGAAGCAAATAATACTGTTATTAATTACATTTACTGTAATGTGCCTGATTGTAATATATGTGATAGAAAAAATAAGCATTGTTATAAACATATTATTACATCAGCTATTGAGCACCCGTCAATTTTACAAACTCTGAGATGTTATGAAAAAAGAGGTGTTGAGGTTACTTATCTGCCTGTTGACAAATTCGGAACTGTTGCTCCTGACGATGTTAAAAAGGCGATAAAACCAAACACTTGTTTAATAAGTATTATGTTTGCAAACAATGAAATTGGCACTGTTCAACCAATAAAAGAAATTGCTGAAATAGCCAGGCGTCATAACATTTATTTTCATACTGATGCTGTTCAGGCAATAGGGAAAATCCATATAAATGTTCATGACCTTAATATTGATTTTATGACAATGTCAGGACATAAAATATATGGACCAAAGGGAATAGGTTTATTATATGTTAAAAAAGGAATAAAACTTTGTCCCCTTATCTATGGAGGACATCATGAAAAGAACAGGCGGGCAGGAACAGAAAACACTATTGGTATTGTAGGAGTAGGCAAAGCTTTTGAATTGCTGAATAAAGAAATGGATGTTAATAACAAAAAAATACTTGCATTAAAACAGAAATTAAAAAAAGGATTTTTGGAAAAAATACCTGATATTTCTTTTAATGGTCACCCTGAAAATTCTTTGCCTAATACCCTGAATGTAAGTTTTGATTATATAGAAGGTGAATCTATTCTTTTGTCTGCTGATTTTGAAGGTATTGCTGTGTCAACAGGTTCTGCCTGTTCTACAGGGTCGCTGAAGCCCTCGCATGTAATTATGGCTCTTGGAGTAAAACCTGAAAAAGCTCACGGCTCTATAAGATTCGGACTGGGCAGAGAAAATACAGAGGAAGATATAGATTATGTATTGGAAAAATTTCCTCCTATTGTTGAAAAACTCAGAAAAATATCATCAGTATATAAATAATAGTAGTTAAGTTTGAAATGAAAGTGGGACACTATTTTATTTTAATCCTTGATTTATTTTTATTTATTTATTGAACATTAAAAACAATAAAAGTGCCTGTATAACTAATTATTTTTACGTCAAATTGAAGATTTAAAATAGAAAATGTTAAATCATATCGGCTGACGGATAGATAATTATGAGAGAAGAACTTATTGAACGGTTACAGTTTTTTTAATGACTAAAAATAAAAATGACTACTAATACTTAAAATTAAATATTATGAATTGGGTATATTCAGATAAAGTAAAGGAACATTTTCAAAATCCAAAAAATGTTCTTGATGATGAAGAAAATTATAAGGCAGATGGCAGAGGTGAAATTGGAAATGTAGTTTGTGGTGATATGATGCTTTTAGTGATAAAAGTGAATAAAGAAAAAAATATTATTACTGATTGCAAATGGAAAACTTATGGTTGTGCCAGTGCTATTGCATCAACTTCTGTATTATCAGAAATGGTCAAAGGAATGAGCTTGGACCAAGCATATAAACTCAAACCAAAAGATATTATGGAGGAGTTGGATGGATTGCCAAGCCACAAAATTCATTGTTCAGTACTTGGAGATAAAGCGCTGCGTAATGCAATAGATGATTATTACCAGAGAAACAATATTATTAATAAAATAAAAAAAGATGAATATAAGGTAGTATGCACATGCATGAATATAACAGAGAACGAAATAAAAAATTTAATATTTGAAAAGAATATTAAGTCATTTGAAGAACTTCAGGAACACACAAAAATCAGCACATCTTGCGGTAGTTGTGAAAGTAAAGCAAGGGCTTTATTTGAGGAATTTTTATTATTAAAAGAAGATAAATCAATTCCTAACGTGGATAAGCCACAACCAAAAAGGGAATAAGAAAATCAATTTAAAATACAACATAGATAGCAATAAATAAAATATTCTGCCAAAAAATACACGAATCTTATAATAAAATAATAGGGCGGATACCTGAATAGTATCATTTTTTTATCTGTCTATAAATCTTTTACAAAATCTCTTAAAAGGCGAAATAAATCTTCATATTCTGTTAATGGCAAAGGTGGCTTATCATTAATATTATGATACTCTTTATATTCATTGCCTAATGTATAAATAAAAAAACTTCTGACTCCATTTTTATAAAAGAAATAATGGTCACTATTTGCCGCCTCTCCCCTTTTACCAATAGCTTTTAAATATTTTTTTTCTTCATTTATTTCTACAAGTTTATTATATTCGGTTTTTAAAATAGTACTATTAACAATTTTTATTCCTTCACTTCCAGTTCCAACCATATCAAGATTAATAAGGAATTTAATATTTTTTAATGGGAATAATGGATTTTCAGAATAATATTTTGAACCGAGCAATCCAACTTCTTCAGCACTAAAAGACATAAAAGCAATTGAATAATCAGGCATGTTTTCCGGTTTTGAATAATATTTTGCAAGATTAAGTATCATTGCCGTTCCACTGGCATTGTCATTAGCCCCGGGAAAATATGCATCAGTTCCCATACATCCCAAATGGTCATAATGTGCAGAAAAGACAATAAAAGAGTCCGGATTTAATCTGCCTTTAACATAACCAATTATATTATTTGTTGTATAATTATCAAAGAACTTATTTTTAATATCTAAATGTATTTTTTTTGCATTATGAGAAATGCTGCTTTTTAATATTTCTATTACTGTAAAATTTTTAACCTTTTGTCCATCTGCTATATGCCAGAGCAATTTATCTTCAACAAAAATTACTGCTTTTACTTTAAAAGTATTATAATTTTTTAAAAACTGAATATATTCCAAATGCCTTTCATTTGTTATATTTGTCTTATCTACGATGATTACTTTATTGGATAAATCATTTTTTATAAATTTTTTAAATTTATATTCATCAACAATAGTATTTTTTGTAAGCCATATAATATCATAATCGCTTTTTACACTTGCAGAACCGGAAGAAACCAAATAATCAACACCCGACTTCATTTCTTTATCATCAATTACGAGTGATATTTTTTGTGGAAAAGTATTAATTGAAATATTAAATGGCTGTAAATAGGTGCTGTTAAAAGTTTTTAAACTATCTTTAATAAATTCGTTTTTAATAAAATCAGCAGCAATTTTTTCGCCATTATTAACATAACCTCTTCCATACATATAAGGAGAAGATAATGTATCAATTATTTTACGGGCATAATCTATGTCCTGTGAAAAACAAAATGTATATAAAAAAAATAATAATAATATTAAACCTGTTTTTTTCATGTATTCTAAAAATAAATATGCAAATATAATGTTTTATGCCAAGTAGCGTTCATAAATATAATCTGATATGTTATTAATCAAGGTTTTACGCTTAACTAAAGTATCCACTCAAAAAAAATTGATAAATTTTTATCTCTCGCCAAGACGCCAAGTTATTCATTTCAAATGCTTTACGATTTTGTGGCTTTGCGTGAAAATATATTTTGCCATTGTTTTTTGAGAGAACACTAACTAAATGACATTGTGATATACAATGAGTTAATCCGTTGGTTCTATTATTATTTAAAGCGGGTCAACATCAATAACTATCCTTAGTCCTTTATAATTTGATTTTTTGTTAAATATGTTGATTTGTTCAGATAGTTTTATTTTTGATTTAGAAATAGGGGAATTATTATTTAGTTTGATGATAATATTTTTCAGGAACAAATTTTTTATTCTTGTTACCATAGGATATTCAGGTCCTAATACAAATTTACCAAATACAATTCTTAATCTGTCAGCGAGTTCTTTTGCTGCATAATTTAGTGTTTGCGGGTCTTTATGTTTTATAGTTAATTTTATAAGACGATAGAATGGCGGATAATTAAATTTTTTACGTTCAAATATTTGATGTTTATACATTGCCAAATAATCATTGTTAATTACATTTTTTACTACAATATGTTTAGGGTTATATGTTTGTATAATGACTTTTCCTCTTTTCTTTTTTCTTCCTGCTCTGCCACTTACCTGTGCCAGTTGCTGAAAACTTCGTTCAAAAGCCCTAAAATCAGGGAAACTAAGCATATTATCAGCATTCATTATTCCTACAATGCCAACATTATCAAAGTCAAGACCTTTTGTTACCATTTGTGTGCCGACTAATATATCTATTTTATGGTCTTCAAAATTATATATTAGTTGTTGATACGCATTTTTAAGACGTGTTGTATCCAAATCCATTCTTGCTATATGTGCATTTTTAAAAAACACAGGTAGTTCTTCTTCTATTTTTTCAGTGCCAAATCCTTTCATTTTTATATTAACAGAGCCACAATAAGGACATTTTTCAGGTATTTTTGTAGAATATCCGCAATAATGGCAGCGCATACGATCATAATATTTATGATAAGTAAGAGTTACATCACAATTTTTGCATTGAGGCATCCATCCACAGTCCTCACATTCAAGTCGTAAAGAAAATCCCCGGCGGTTTCTGAACAAAATTATTTGTTCATCATTTTCCAAAGCAGTTTTTATATTTTCTAATAACACAGAAGAAAAATCAGATTTCATTTTTTTGTGTAATCTTTCTTTTTTTAAGTCAACAACAAATATTTCAGGTAGTTGTATCCCACCATAACGTTTGTCAAGTTCAACTAATGAAAATTTATTTATTTGTGTGTTGTAATAGCTTTCTATACAAGGAGTTGCAGAGCCCAATAATGTCTTTGCATTATGTAGATAAGCCAAATATATTGCCGTATCACGTCCATTATATCGTGGACCAGGATTTTGTTGTTTGTAAGAGCCATCATGCTCTTCATCAACAATAACAAGCCCTAAATTACTGAAAGGCAGAAACATAGCAGACCTTGGTCCAAGAATAATTTGATATCCTGATTTATTAATATTATCCGAACTTTTATTTAATACATTATTCCATATTTCTATTTTTTCGTTTTTATTAAATCTTGAGTGATATACACCAACTTTATTTCCAAAATATTTATGCAAACGATTAATTATTTGTGTAGTCAAAGCTATTTCAGGTAATAGATATAATACTTGTTTTCCTTGTTTTAAGACCTCTTTGATAAGTTTGATATATATTTCTGTTTTTCCGCTTGAAGTAATGCCGTGAAGTAATACCACATTTTTTTCTTTAAAATTTTCTTTTATCTCATCAAAAGCTTTGGTTTGATATTCGTTTAAATTGATTAAATTTGTCAAAGGATGTTCATATTGTTTTAATCGTGTTACCTGTTTTTGATATATTTCAAAAATGCCTTTTTTAATTAATCCATTCATCTGACTTGAAGATGCATCAGCGTTCTTTAACAATTTAGTGCGGCTAACTTCAACAGGATTTTTACTATATCTTTTTGAGATAGTGATATATGACATTAACAATTGCAGTTGCTTGTAAGCTCTTTTGTTTAGTGTATCAAAAACTTGTTTAAGATTATTTTCATCATCATAATCTTTTGTTAAACGGACAAAAGTTTCTATTTTTGGTTTATAACTATCATATATTTCTTCTTCAACAGACACGACATTTTTTTCAATAAGAGATTTTATCAATGGCACAATTTTTTTTTGATTTGCTATTTCAGAGACCTCTGTTATTGTTAATATTTTTCTGTTTTCTAATGCTTGGGCAATTAAATATTCTTTATCATTTAATAATGAATAATTTTTATCAAAAGATGGGGCTATAGATATTTTTGTTTCACTTTCAAGTTTTAAAGCCGAAGGCAAAGCAGCATTCATCACCTCGCCAAGAGTACACATATAATATGAAGCAATCCATTTCCATAACTTAAACTGATATTCATTTACAACAAGTTCAGTATCTAATACAGACAATATATATTTAATCGTATAATTTTCAGGTGGATTTTGATGTATATTAACAATTAATGCTGTATAAATTTTTTGTTTCCCAAATTGCACAACTACTCTTTGTCCTTTTTTAATAAAATCATTCATTTTAAAAGGCACACGATATGTGAACAAATCTGATAAAGGTAAAGGTAATAAGACATCAACAAAGAGAGTGATTCGTTCCATTTTGGCTTTTTTTTATTTTAAAAACAAATTTGAGATTTTTTTTTAAATTTTAAGTATTTTTTATTAAAAATTGTATGTCTTTTCTTTATAAAATTTTAAAAATTTGTGATTTGTAGGTGTTTTTAGTATTTTTTATGTAGGTTAATTTTATATTAATTTCTAATTAATTAAAATTTCGGACTTGCTAAATTATTGATAATCAACAACAAAAAGTTAATAAAAACTTCAAAAAAGTAGCATATTTTATTTGTAATTTCTTAATTTTAAGGAAGTTACAAAAGCATTTACCAAAACTATTAAAATATGCCTGCCCTGTAGTTTTACCCCGTAGCGAAGCGTATTGGGGCTTTAACGTATCGGAGTTCTAAAATCATAAGCCCTGAAAGGGCAAAATCAATAACACAGGGCTAACACCCTGCGTTGATATATCATGCCCTTTCAGTGCTTAAAAATATTTTATTTGCTTATATATAATAAATTTATTTTATATATATTTGTTTTTATTTTGCAAAGATGAATTATTTATCATTAAGCAATTTTTGTTATGGAATTTTTAAAAGATTTATGGGGCTTTCTTAAAGAGAGAAAAAAATGGTGGTTGCTCCCTATTATTATTGTTTTACTATTATTGGGAGTATTAATTATACTTGGAGGTAACTCAGCAATAGCACCTTTTGTCTATACTTTATTTTAAAAAAAATTATGAAAAGAGAAAAAAATCTGGAATGTATTCTAAGCATTGTAATAATGCTATTGATTTTTTATCTGATTTTTAAGGTAAAAATACTTATTCCTATAGCTGTTTTGGTAGGTGCTGTTGGATTACTTTCAAATTATCTGACAGATAAAATAAGTTGGTTATGGCTGAAACTATCACATTTTTTGGGTCTTGTTATTTCTAAAATATTTTTGACTATAATATTTTATGTTTTTTTATTACCTGTAGCACTGATTTCAAGATTATTTACCAAAGACATTATGCGTTTAAAAAGGCGTGAAGGTTCTTATTATTTTTTAAGGAACCATGAATATATATCTGATGATTTTGAAAATATCTGGTGATTATACTCTTTAATTTTATTAAGCTAAAATCAAATCTATTTCTTATCTATAAATATTATCATAGAAATTCCATTACTGTTAAATGAAGAATAAGGATAGATTTGTATTCTGTTGTTGTATATTAGTTTTCCTATTGCATATCCCAATGCCGCACCTGCAATAACATCAGTAGCCCAGTGTTTGTTATCATAAATTCTTGATATAGCTGTTAATCCTGCAATAGAATAAGCAATAACAGGTATGGCTTTTTTGTCTTTATATTCTGAAGCTATAACACTTGCCACTGAAAATATTGAAGTTGTATGTCCTGATATAAAAGAAGTGTAAGATGATTTTAAACAAGGACCTTCCCATATATATGGATTTGGAAATTTATCATCATCAGGTCTATGACGATGAAAAGAATATTTTATAAGATATGTAAAAACAGCAGATGTTACAAATGCTTTAGTTCCAAGCAAAGCAGCTTCTTTGTGTTGGTTGTTTTTGCTTAACGTTCCATAGATGTATAATAATCCAATTGCTGACATTGAGTAAGTGCCATCTCCCCAATGTTTAAAAGCATATTTTGAAATATTGTCAAGAGATTTTGTCCTGTTATTTTGAAAAAAATCCTGTATTTTATCATCTTGCGAATAGATAAAAACATTTGTTCCTGCAATTGCTGTAAATGTTATCCATTGTTTTTTATTCCAGTGAAGAGGAGAGATAACAACATTTTTTGTATCAGTAAAATAAGATTTTAAATATTTTTTATCAAATTTTACTGATGGTTCATATTTTAAGACAGTATCTTTTTGTGCTAAAATAATACAGCTATAAATAGATAATATAAAAATAAAGAATATTTTTTTGTTACAAAACAATATTAAAGATTTTAGTTAATAATTAAGTTATTTTTCTTTTTTTTGCTTTATTCCAGAATACATCCATTTCACTTAAAGTCATATCTTTTAGGGATTTCCCTATTTTATGAGCATTTTCTTCAAGATATTGAAATCGTTTAATAAATTTTTTATTGGTTTTTTCAAGAGCATCTACAGGATTTACATTTATAAATCTGGCATAGTTGACTAAAGAAAACAGAACGTCGCCAAATTCTTCTTCAATATTAGCATTATTATTTTTATCAATCTCACATTTCAGTTCATCAAGTTCTTCTTTTACCTTATCCCACACCTGATTAGGTTTTTCCCAGTCAAATCCTACGCCTTTAGCTTTTTCCTGA
>CAZZDX010000044.1:0-14665 GCA_964653185.1 uncultured Bacteroidales bacterium | reverse complement strand
TTTGTATTAAAATTAAATATTGATTAAAAGTGATAAGCTGAATTTTGCATCAGTCGGGTGCCTGACTAATAAATCTTTTCCCCTAATTGTATTATAAATTTTAGGTTAAACAATGAAACAAAAATAAAAATTTTTTTTTATAAAAAAAATAACTACCGCCAAAGGCGGTTTAGTTCAACACCATAATCTGATAAACTTTTTAAATCTATTTCATTAAATTTGTGTTTTTCTATTTTTAAACATTCATCAAGTAAATAGTCCAAATCATGAGTTTTTTTTAAAATCAATATCATTATATACTAAAAAAGCTTTAAAGAATTTTTCTACTGCCTGCTGACAATGATAACAAATAGAACCAGTATAACTTTCGGGTTCATATTTTATTAATTGATCTATAACTGCAATATCCTCATTGGCTTTGATTAACCAATTTTTTAAATATTCTTTTTTTTCTTCTGTCATAGGCAAATCCCTTCATTAATAATAGTTCTGATAATATGTCCCGGTAAATTTTTTTTTCTTTTTATTTCCTCATCACTTTGGATTAGTATATCTGATAGAATATTATATTTAAGTAATGCCTTTCTTATTTTAGTTCTAACAGGAAATTTTTCTTTTGGGTCTATTGTTGTTTCTGTTATTATTAATATATCATAATCACTTTCATCATTTTCTTCTTTTCTTGCTCTGGAGCCAAAAAGAATAATCTTTGAGTTTGGCAAAAAAGATTTAGCTGTCTGCTTTATTTGATTTATTATATATGAACTGTCTTTCATTAAGTTTTAATTATTCTAAATACAAACATATAATTTTTTGAGAGATATAAAAGTTAACATATAAGAATTATATGCAAAGATAGAAAAAATAAACTATTTATATTTATAGAATTAGAATATTTTATTTATTTCATTATAAATGTCTTTTTTAATAAAAAAATATTAATTTTGGATATTATATGAAGAAAACAACATTATTTATTTTATTATTTTTATTAATAATTACACCGGGTTTAAATTCGCAAAATTTACCAGTTAGTTTTGATTTGCGGGATGTTGATGGCAGTAACTATGTAACTTCTGTTAAGGAACAGCAGGGAGGCACATGCTGGACACATGGAACAATGGCTGCTATTGAAGGCAACCTTTTGATGACCGGTAACTGGACATCTGCTGGTGAAGATGGCGAGCCAAATATGGCTGAATATCATCTTGACTGGTGGAATGGATTTAATCAGAATAATAATGATGACTTGTGTCCTGTAACAGGTAGCGGACTGGAGGTTCATCAAGGTGGCGATTACAGAGTAGCTGCTGCTTACCTTTCACGTGGAGAGGGAACGGTTCGTGATATTGACGGACAATCTTTTGATACTGTGCCGGAAAGATACAATCCTGACTATCATTATTTTTATGTCAGAGATATTGAGTGGTATGTTGCCGGCGAAGATTTAAGTAATATTAATACTATTAAGGAAAAAATTATGACACAAGGTGTAATAGGAACCTGTTTGTTTTATAACGATTTTTTAATAGATGCTACCAATTATACTCATTATCAACCATCTATTGTCCCTTTGGATCCAAATCATGCAGTTGCTATTACAGGTTGGGATGATAATAAAGAAACACAAGCATCAGAGCCGGGAGCATGGCTTTGCAAAAATAGCTGGGATTATTCATGGGGCATTAACGGTTATTTTTGGATTTCATACTATGATAAGCATTGCTGTCAACATCCGGAAATGGGTGCTGTTTCTTTTCAGAATGTTGAAAAAATGACTTATGATAATATTTATTATCACGATTATCACGGATGGCGGGACACAAAGACCGACTGTAACGAAGCATTTAATGCTTTTGTTAGTTCTCAAACAGAAATGCTTAAGTCCGTGAGCTTTTATACTGCCGAAGATAATGTGGATTATACAATAAAGATATATGATAATTTTCAGCAAGGAGAACTTCATAATGTGCTATCAACAATATCCGGCAACATTGAATATACAGGATTTCATACAATAGATTTGGATACTTCGGTTATTATTATTGCCGGTAACAATTTTTATGTTTATATAGAACTTTCTTCCGGAGGTCAGGCATTTGACAGGACATCTGATATACCTGTTTTACTTGGAGCATCATATCGCACAATTGTTGAGTCAGTATCTCATCCGGGCGAAAGCTATTATCGTGAAAATTCACAATGGCTTGATCTTTATAAATATGACAGCACAGCAAACTTTTGTATCAAAGCATTGACAGTTAAACATATTATTGATGATTACTTAAATCAGAATTATCCTAATCCGTTTAATTCGTCAACAACTATAATGTATAGTTTGCCAAAGAGAACTAATGTTGTTTTAAATATTTACAATCTTTTAGGACAAAAAGTCAGAACTCTTGTAGATGGAGTTGAGGATGCCGGTGACAAAGCTATTGTATGGAATGGAAAAAACTATATGGGTCAGGGAGTTAGCTCAGGCGTTTATATTTACAGGTTGCAAACAGAAGAAATAATACAAAGCAAAATAATGATGTTTGTGAAATGATAACTGGAGGTTGTAGATTAAAAAAAATATTATTTTTTGTTTACAATTGCAAAGTTAGAACAAAATTATATTCATCTTGTTGAATCCGACTTAAGTTGGAATATTTTACTGGATAAATTTAAAGATGGAAGAAGAAAATGTAACGTTTGAGGGCTTATACTGTGCGGGTTTTCAAGGTACTTCCCTGTCCACCGACACATACGTTTATTAAGTGTGCAAATGTTTCTTTCTGCACTGAACCCCGCATGAGATAAGCCCTTTGTTATATGAAGTGTGATTTTTATTCTATAATAAATTTACCTTGTCCAACCGTTCCGTTTTTATCCTGCAATTTGAAAAAGTAAAGACCACTCGGCCAATTCCCGTTTTCTAAAGTTATTTTATTACACGAAATGTTCTTAATCTTTTGCATTACCTGTCCTTTTGCATTATAAATTATCAATGTAAGATTTTCATTTTTTGAATTTGTAAACTGCAGCGTTGCTGATGTGTTGAATGGGTTTGGAAAAATTTTCAAATTTCCGGAATTATCCGGATGCTCTATTATTCCTGTAACAGGATTCCACGAAAACAACATCAGACCGGTTGATCCGGAAGAATGATAAATGAAATTTCCGTCAATTTTTACGTGGTTATTTGAAGTGTTGCTGCCTATGTATATTGAATCGGAAATAAAAGGATTGCTAGGATCAGATATATTAATAATTCTCATTGTACCTTTCGAATTTACACCACCTTCGGCTGTTACGGCATATTGTGAACTAAGTATATCAAGCCCGTTAAGCCTGTTGCCGGTATTTCCAGCATAATAAAAACTGCTTTCTGTAATTATTGCAGGATTTGAAATATTATAAATTTCAAGACCATTTTCAACCTGTGGAAAAGCAGAACCCACAGCTACAGCAGCATATAAATCTACACCGGATTCAAATATCTTAACATCGGAAGCATAGGAATTGCTAACGCTATCAGTGATAATAATATTTTGCGGATTGCTGATGTCAAAAAGCCAAAAATTTCCACTAAGCACATCGTGCCATTGCGTAAGTGCAACAAGGTTATTATGCCGGTCAATGTTATATACAGGCAGGTCATAAGGAGTGCTGAGTGTCAGAAATTGTTTGGAGCCAAGCAGTACAGGCGATAAAAGCTGAGATATATCCCAAACATAAATATTGCAGATTCGCCACAAACCAAGATAATACGTGGCTTCAGCAACAACCATTTGTCCATTACTGATATGAATTGAAATAGCACCGTTGTCACCGCTGTGTTTAATGCAAGTCAGGCTGTCCGGCTGTTCCGGATTGCTTATGTTGTACACAATAACTCCTTTGTCCCATGCAGGAATAAAAAGCAGACTGTCTTTCACTAACGGAGCGTAAATGGTTGCTGCCATTGGTATAAAAGCTTTTTCAGAAAGAATGCCGGAATTATTATATGCTATCTCAAGTCCTTTTGTTTTTATTGATGTGTATAAATAATTACCTGATTTTGCAATGCCATACGTGTCGCCAAGCGTGTCGTTTTTGTACAATACAACAAGGTTTGCAGTATCAGAAACTAAAACTGACTTGAAGCCTGCAGACAGGTCGGCAACCCATGCAACAGTGTCTTTCATGTCTATCCAGTTTGATGCATCAGCTGTGGGAATAACGCCTGCCTGATGCATACTTTGTGGGTTAGAAACATCCACCATAATTATTCCGTCACCCCATGCTGCAATGTATGCGATGTTGTTTTTTACTTTCAGATCGAGCGGATACGATGGGATAGGAGCGTGTTTATAAGTTCCTATAAGTTGAAAGTTTGATGCGTCATGAATATCAAAAACCCATAAACTCAGAGTATCAGAAATAGGAACACCAGAAGCCACCCTGTATCCTGTAACATAAAGAAAATTATTTGTTTCGTCTGTTTCACATTCCATAGCCCAGTAACTGCTGAACGTATGATTGCTAATCTGTGACAGTGTATTGTTTTTGTATTTAAGAATATAAATTCCATTGAGCCGGTCACTGGCATAAAGCATACTATCTTTTTTAACAACATCAATGCAGAAGTCGTGAGTTGCAGGTATATTGCCCCATTGCGTGAAAGGAAGCGAGTCGTTGTTTCCGATATTTACTGCCCACAAACCTGATGAACCCATTGGGAAAAAACCAATATTGTTGTCTATCGCCGGATTATATCCTGCGACAAGGTTCGTATAAAGATATCGTTCCACGTAGGGATCGGAAGAGTTACTGACATTCAGTTCAGTAATACCCATTCCATTATTGCCTGCATAACATTTATTATTGAAAGAAGAAATATAAGTTATGCAGTCTGAAGTATGGCAATGTCCTTTATAAACAGGATTTTGAGGATTTGTAATATCATATACGGTAAACATACTTCCTTCTCCAGTATATAAATAATTGTTATTTACTGCCAGTGAAAAAACAGGTCCGGGAAATGCACTGCCAAGCCATACCGGATGTTGGGCAATAGCACAATCTAAACTAAGAATAAATGCAAATGATAAGATAATTAGTTTTTCCCCTACTAAACTCCATGATTTCATTTTTTTCAACACGTTTTGTTTCTCCTTAAAATCTTTGTTTGATTTTAAATTCACATTTCATATAACTTGTTTATACTTATATAACTTGTCCACCTTACAAGATAATAATATATGTAAAATTTTTGTTACTTTTCGTAACAAGTCCATCTACATTAGATAGACGTTGCAAATATAAAAAAAAATTTAATTAGGATTGAAATATTTAAAAACAATTTCTCCTTTAGCTTTGCCTATTGTCTTTTGCAATTCATATAAGTTTGCGGACTTAATATTTTTTACTGATTTAAATTTTTTTAGTAAAGTTTGAGATATTTTATCTCCTATTCCTTTTATGCCTGTAAGTTCGGTTTTTATTGTTTGTTTGCTTCTTTTTTTTCTGTGATGAGTGATGCCAAAATGATGAGCATTATCGCGAATATTCTGTATTACTTTTAATGTCTCTGATTTTTTATCTAAATATAAAGGTATAGAGTCGTTTGGATAATAAATTTCTTCAAGTTTTTTTGCAATTCCTATAACAGTTATTTTTCCTCTTATATTAAGTTTTTCCAAACTTTTTACAGCAGCAGATATTTGTCCTTTGCCTCCATCAACAACAATAAGTTGAGGTAGAGATTTTTTTTCGTCTAACAATCGTTTATATCGCCTGTATATGACTTCTTCCATTGAAGCAAAGTCGTTAGGTCCTTTAACTGTTTTTATGTTATAATGTCTGTAACCTTTTTTATATGGTTTTGCATTTTTAAATACAACCATTGCTGACACCGGATATTGTCCCTGAATATTTGAGTTGTCAAAACATTCAATATAAACAGGAAGTTCTTTTAGCCGTAAGTCAATTTTCATTTTATTGAGTATTCTTTTTGTATGTCTTTGAGGGTCAACAAGTTCTCTTTGTCTTTGTTTTTTTAACTTAAAATATTTTGCATTTTTTTCAGACAGGTTAACAAGTTTTTTTTTATCACCTTTTTCTGGTATTGTCAAACTTATATTTTTATCTAAAAAGTCAGTGTCAATAGGGAAAGGAATGATTATTTCTTTTGTATTGTCAGTATATTTTTGACGAAAATTCATTATAGCAATTTCAAGAAGTTCTTGAATACTTTCATCAAGTTTCTTTTTTATTTCAACTGTATGAGATTGAATTATTGCGCCATTAATTATTTTTAAAAAATTAACATAAGCATAGTCGTCATCTGAAATAATGGAATATACATCTGTATTATTAATTTTTGGATTGACTACTATTGATTTTGTTTGATATTTTTTTAGAATAAGTATTTTTTCTTTTATATCCTGAGCTTTTTCAAATTCATATTTGTCAGCATATTTATTCATAAGAGCGTTTAACTGTTTATAGACAGCGTTTGTATTACCTTTTAATATTTGTTTAATCTCCTGAATATTTTTATTATAATTTTTTTCTGTTTGTAATGCCTGACAAGGACCTTTGCAATTTCCAATATGATAATCAAGACATAATTTGAATTTTTTGTTTTTTATATTTTTTTCATTAAGATTATAATTGCAGGTTCTGACAGGATATATTTGTTTGATTAAGTTTAGGACAGTGTTCATATTTTTTACAGAAGTATAAGGTCCAAAGTAAGATGAATGGTCATTTATAATTTTTCGTGTTGGGAATATTCTTGGAAATGGTTCTTTTTTTATACAAATCCATGGATATGTTTTGTCATCTTTTAACAGAATGTTATATCGCGGTTGATATTTTTTTATAAGATTATTTTCAAGCAATAAAGCATCGGGTTCTGTATCTACTAATATAAATTTAATATCAACAGTTTTTTTTACAAGAACATAGAGTTTGCGATTTTCAAAAGAGATTTTATTAAAATAAGAAGAGACCCTTTTTTTTAAATTTTTTGCTTTTCCAATATAAATGATGTGGTCTTTTTCGTCAATAAATTGATATACACCTGGTTTGTCAGGCAATATTTCTATAATAGATTTTAAATGGTTGTAATATTTTATATGTTTTTTCAAAAATTACGGGTTGTTTTATAGCCCACGACTTAAGTCGTGGGTTACTTGTTCACTTTTACGAATGATAAGTCCTATTTCTATTATACCCGGAGTTTTTTCATATTCAGGCATAAGATTTTCTATTTTAAATTTATATATTCCTTTTTGCAAGAAATGAACATTTTTCTTAACAGGAACAGAGATATCCCATATATTGCCTAAAACATCACCTTTAAAATCTCCGTCTTTATCACGTAGAGATAATTTATACTCATTATATTCTTTTTTTCTGTTAGGATAATAAATTGTTAGTCCTGTATTAAGATTTGCAAAAGGATATTCGGTTATATGTCTTACTGCAATACAAATATCATAATTATTTATAGAATCCTTTACAGGCACTTCAAATTTTATTTTTTCTGATTTATACCATATATAATCTTTGATTTTTTTATGTTTTTCAAAAATTTTATTTTGATTGCAAGCAGAGGATATAAGCATTGTTAATATTAGCAGGTGTTTTAGTTTTTTCATTTTTAAGATATATTTTATACTTTGTTTTTTTTATAAATTTTTAACTTTTACAATTTGTCATTTGCTTCGCTGTCAACAAACAACAAACAACAAACAACAATCAACAATCAACAATTAACAATCATCAATTAAAATGTTTGTTTAAAGTATTATAAAACAGGCAACTATCACCATAACTCAGGAAACGAAAATTATTGGATAAAGCATAATTATAAACTTTTTTCCATGAATCTCCCAAAATGGATGCAATAAGTAATAATAAAGTGCTTTTTGGCTGATGAAAATTAGTAATTATTCCGTCAGCTATATGAAATTTATATCCCGGCACAATTAATAGCTGAGTAGAGCATGATAAAGTATTTAATGAATGCCTGTCCATAAATTTAATGATTTCATAAAATGAATTTTTTAAACTTATTCCTTTATCATATTTTTTTTTATACGGAAGCCATTGTGTTATGCTAAAATCAGTTATATCTTTATCAACAATTAGTTTTACTCCAAGCCAGTAGATACTTTCTAATGTTCTGAGTGTTGTTGTTCCGACAGAGATAATTTTATTTTCAGATTCTGACTGTTGTATTATTTTTATGAGGATATTTTTATTAAAACTAAATTTTTCAGTATGCATTTTATGTTCTTCAATGGTCTTTGATTTAACAGGTTTAAATGTTCCGGCACCTACATTGAGTGTAATATATTTGCAAGTAATATTTTTCTTTTTCAGGTTTTGAAATACATTTTTTGTAAAGTGAAATCCTGCTGTTGGAGCAGCTACAGAGCCATTATTTTTAGCATATATAGTTTGATATTGTATTTTATCAGATTCAACAGGTTCTCTGTTTAAGTAAGGTGGGAGAGGAACTAAGCCAGATATATTAAGAACTTCAGAAAAATTAATGTCTTCGGGTTGCCATTGAAATTCTATTAAATAAGCATTGGTTTTTTTTTCAACTTTTTTAGCAGATAATGTATATTTTTTATCTTTATAATTAAATGAATTAACAAGTTTTTCTGCCTTCCATTTTTTTGAGTTTCCAATAAGGCATTTCCATACAGAAGAGCCATTTATCTGTATATTAGTTGTTGATACAGGTTCAAGACAAAATATTTCAATTTTAGCACCTGTCTTTTTATAAAAAATCAAACGTGCCTGTATGACTTTTGTATCATTTAATATTAACAAGCTTTTGTCAGGAATGAAATCACTGATTTTAAAAAAAATGCTTTTTTTTATTGATTTTTTATCATAAATAAGAAGTTTTGACTTGTCTCTTTGTTTTAACGGGAACTTGGCAATTTTTTCATGAGGCAAATCATAAGTAAAATTGTCTATATATATTTTTTTTGGGTCAATCATCGGTATCCTCTCAAAAAGTAATGGTATTAATTAGTGCTTGCACGAAAATTCTGCAATGCTTGTTACTATTGATTTTTTTGATTAAAATTAGCTTGTGAATGTGAAAAAGCTAAAAGCCAAAAGCCAAAAGATACAAGATACAAGATACAAGATACAAGATACAAGATACAAGATACAAGATACAAAATACAAGACACAAGTATCAAGACACAAGACACAAGTCAAAAACCAAAAGCCAAAAACCAAAAACCAAAAGCCAAAAACCAAAAACCTAAAGCCAAAAGCCAAAAAGCCATTTAGCATAGAACAATAGAACAATCCTACAAATCTTCAACTTTAAAATGATATATTTTGTTAGTATTCAAAAGTTGGTCAAAGTCATAAAAGACGCCTTTTGTCAGGCATTTTCCCGATTGTTTTATTTTATTTTTTGCATCTGCCAGGTTTTTAGCTCTATCCATATTCCTTTTTGTTTGAAAACTAAGATAAATAATATCCTGCAAACTGTTGTCATTTGTTTTTATAAATATTACTTCATCATTTTTAGAGTTAGATTTAATTATATTAATTGCATTTGATAAAAATGAATCATTACAATTGTTTTTCATGTCTTTTTTAAAAATAATAACAGATATTACTGAAATAAATATTATAACAGTTATCATACCGCATTTTACTATTTTTTTGTATTTTACAGAAGATAAATCAATTAATTTATAGATTATTATTCCTGTACCTAATGATACAGGCACTGCTAATCTTCCCATAAAATGAAAATGAATAGCATTAGCATTAAAAAATACAAAGAAATGAATAATTACAGGTAAAACAGAAAGCAGTAGTAGTAATGTATATTTATTAGCTAAATTTATTTTATTTTTTATTTTCTTAAATAATAATATTATTATAAAAAAGAGTATAGAAAGATAGCCAAATCCAATCAAAGCTCTGTTAATATTTTTGAAAAAATGTATATAAGAGCTAAAAGAATAAATATTAATTCCCATATCGCTGTATTTTGCAGCAAACAGTCCGCTTCGTTCTAAAAATCTTAAAGAAGAGCTGTGAATCATATTTCCGATGCCATTGATTGAACTATATTGAACAAAAATTAACAGGAGTGATAAAACAGAAGAAATTGCAACAGTTCTAAACAAAATAATATATTTTACATTTTTTTTTCTTTTAAAAAAGCATATTAAAGCAATGGTAAAAGCATAGAAAACGCCTATCCATTCTGTATATATCATAAAAAACAGTATAGAGCCAATGAGCCAGAAATTTTTTGCTGATATATAATTGATATTTTTAAATAGTTTTAATGTAAAAAATATTCCTGTTATCCATATTACCTGACCAAACATTTCGGGAAAATAAACAGAAGTATGTATATATAACATAACCGGCATAAAAACATAAACTGTGTATGCAATTACAGCGGGTAAGAATAATGATTTAAAATTTTTGTTATAAAGATTACAAATAATCAGATAGATAAAAACTGCACTTAATAAATGTAAAAATAAATTAATGATTTGCAGAGGTAATTTACCTGGATAGATATTGGATATTTTTAAAACAAAATGTGCAAATAAAAATGCAAAAGGCGGGAAAGAGACATAATAATTATTTCCTTTTTTATCTTCAAGACGTTTATAGTAAGTTACAAATTTATCGCCAGGATTATTATATGTTTGAACAGGACTGAAGTAGTAAGCAGACAAGCCATATTGTTTCCAGTTTTCTAAACAGGTTAATGTATTAATATATTGATTATCAGAGCATTCAACTTTATTTGTCAGGAAAGGTAATCTTATATATACTGAAATCAGAAAAAGGATTAGTAAAAAAACAAAGGTCTTAAAAGATTTCATTTTTTTCAACTTATCTAATTGAGTAATATGCGAGACATAAATATTTCTTAATAGCCATAGCTATTAAGAAATATTTTGTCGAAGTCAGATTGTTTATTATATTTGTTCCCTTTGGGTTTTCAGAGTTTCCCATATACTTCTTCAGATTTTTTTGCATTATCCCGATAGTGCTTTAAAAATCTTCCTCGTCTATGGAAAACTCTGAAAATTTTGATGCGAATGAATTAATAGAAGTCCCCTTAGTCGGATAGTAATGGGAATTAATAAAAAAATAAGCCACTATTTTAAATAGTGGCTTATTTTATACTTTTTTATTATTCAGTTTCAACAGGTTCGAGTTCAGGTTCGGATACAGATTCAATATTAGGTTCATCTTCAGGTTTTACAGCTTTTTCTTTTTTAGTTTTTAATTTTTTAATTCTATCTTTTGCCCTTTTAATATCATCTTTCATATCTTGTATCATTTCTTTTTTTAATTCTTGGACAGCTTGTTTTTTTGCTTCGGAAATAGCTTTTTCAAGGGATTTTTCTTCTTTTGTTGTAGCAGTTTCTTCTTCGCTTAATTTTGTTGTATCTAATTGCTGAATAGGTGGTATTGGTGGTATTATAACAACTTTTGGTGTTGGCTTCAAGATATTCATTTCGTTTATAAGGTTAGTTGCTCCTGCATATTTGTCAATGATAAATAATACATATCTTATATCAACATTAATACCTCTTTGAAGTTTATGTTCAAATGCAATATTGCCGCCCATTGATTCCTCGTTTCCGTCAAAAGTTAAGCCAATAAGTTGTCCATCACCATTAATGACAGGGCTTCCACCATTTCCGCCTGTAACATCATTATTGGAAATAAAACAAACTTTTAATTTACCATCATCATCTGCATATTTTTTATATTCTTTGTTGTAGTAAAGTTCTTTTAATTTATCAGGAACTATAAAATCTTCATTATCAGAGTCTTCTTTTTGTATAACTCCATCAAATGTTGTATAATATTTACATTCTAAACCGTCAACAGGAATATAGCCGGAAATTTGTCCTATAGATAGCCGCATAGTAGAATTAGCATCAGGATAAAAGTGTTTGTTAGGATTCATTTCTTTTAAACCTGCTATATAAGAACGTTTTGCTTTAGTATATTTCCAGTTTGCTTCAATTTTCATCCCATGTGCCTTAGTGTTCATCTCTATACATGACAATATTGTCTTAAAAGCAATGTCGTTTTCCAATGCTTTGGCATTAGGATCATTAAGGAAATCCCACATTTTGTTTTTATCTGCAAATATTGATTTGCTATATACAGCATCAGCAAATTTATTAAAATTTCCTTTATATTTTTTTTCAACAAAAGCAAATATGTCAGAATGTTGGTCTTTTGGTACATAATCATAAAACATTTTGAATAAAGCAGAGAAGACCTTTTTGTCAGTTGAACTTTCAAAATTTTTAAAATATACTATGGATTTTTTTATTAGTAATCTTGACATTTCTGCAGTTTTTTGCTTATCATTAAGTCCGCTCAATTCATCATATAATGGTTTAAATGTATAAGCAAAAGAAGTAACATCACTACCATTTTCTATTACTTCTGTAAAGTATTGTTCTAAGACATTATATTTTTCAAATTGCTTATATGATTCTGAAATATCCTTTAAAACATTTCCATATTTTAATTTTCTGTTATTATCAGCATTTATCCAATCTTGGAATAAATCTTCTGTCTTTTTTTTATTTTCATAAGCGTTTAGTTTTTTAAGTTCTTTATTTTGTCCGATATAAAATTTCCAGTAATTGCTACAAGTAAGATATTTAGATATATATTTTAGGTATATATCAGGGTTTCCGCTCATCTCTGCTTTTAAAACAGCAAGTTTTTTACTCCTTATCTTAATTATAGTAGGATTAGTTATATCTGTAATTAATTTAACTCCGTAAGAAGTGAGATAACGTTCTGTTTTTTTAGGATATCCAATCATCATAGTAAAGTCATTTTCTTTTTTGCTTTCTAATGATATAGGTAAAAAATATTTTGGTTTATATGGTATATTGTTTTTTGAATATCCTGATGGTGTGCCATCCGGAGCCATATAAACTCTAAAAAGAGAAAAATTTCCTGTATGGCGGGGCCACATCCAGTTATCTGTATCACCACCAAAATCACCTATTGATAAAGGAGGTGCTCCTACTAAACGAACATCTTCAAATGTCTCATAAACAAAAAGATAAAACTCATTACCTTCATAAAAACTTTTAACTACAGCATTATAATTTGTTTTTGTAATAGCTTCTGCTTCAATTTTTTTAGATATCTCCTGTATTTTATATTTTCTTGTCGTTTCACTCATGTTTTTATCAATTCCCCCCAAAATTTTATCTGTTACATTTTCCATTCTAACAAGAAAAGAAACTTTTAATCCCGGACATAGCAATTCTTCTTCCTTGCTCATTGCCCAAAATCCATCTATTAAATAATTATTTTTAATAGTACTATTTAATTGAATGTATTCACGTCCAGAATGATGTGCAGTAATAAGTAATCCTTCTGAAGAAATCATTGCACCTGTAGCATCTTCACCAAATGCCACAACAGCATCTTTTAAACTTGGTCCATAAACATTATAAATCTCCTCAGGAGTTAAATTTAGCCCTCTTTTTTGCATCTCAATATAATTTAACCGTTGAAGTAATAAAAACCACATACCTTCATCAGCTTTTGCTATCATCCCGATACATATACTTAATACAAGTAAAATTACAGTAAATCTCTTTTTCATAATTATAATAATTTAATTAATAATTTTATAATATTTTTGACAAATATAAACTAAATTTATTGTTATAATAAAAATTAATTTGAATAAATTTATAGATAAAAATTTATAAGTGTTCACACAATATGTTTATTTGTAACTATATATGCAAACTAAACTGTTAAATTGTTAAATTGTTAAATCTCAAATCCTAAATTATTTATCTCTGCCTTAGGCGAATTATTTTTTATTAAACGACAAAAATAAGAATTATTTAATTATTTGATAAAAAAAGTATAATATTTTAAATATAATTATAAATTAAATTGTGAATTTTTTTAAAAAAAAATGTAATTTAGCAATAATTTTTAAAAATATCTATGATGATAAAAAAAGCATTTTTGATTATATTTTTTTTATTTTTATCATTTATTGCTCTTTCTATGAAAATAAGGACAGTAGATATTGCATATAGTCAGGTTTCAAATCTGACTTATAGAATTACTGTTACAACTTATATAATTGCTTTTGGTTCAGTTGACGACACAATCAGAGTTTCATGGGGAGATGGCGCTTCTAATATTATTAGCAGAGATACAATAATAGATTTATCTAATAATATTAGGAAATGTGTTTTTTCAGGTATTCATATATATAATGCTCCTTCTAATTATATCGTATCTTTTGAATATCTTAGTCGCAATGGAGGAATAATAAATGTTCCTAACTCTGCCAATATTCCTGTTTATGTAGAAGCAGAACTTGTTATTAATCCGTTTCTTGGAGTTAATAATTCGCCTGTCTTTCTAAATCCTCCAACTGATAATGCATGTTTAGATCATCCTTATGTTTACAACATGGAAGCTTATGATATTGATGGCGACAGCATATCTTACAAACTTATCAATTGTAAAGGTGAAAATGGTTCTGATATATCCGGCTATACTTATCCTGAAACAAGTAATATATTTTCTATAGACAATACCACAGGTGATTTATTATGGGATAGCCCCGTCACTCAAGGAAAATATAGTATTGCAATAT